>DFNN01000106.1:9176-47425 GCA_002376065.1 Caryophanales bacterium UBA3566 | reverse complement strand
ATGATTTTGACAAGTTTGAATGATGCTTGCATTTTTGAAAGTGTTGTGCTAAACTTTAATAGAAATCAGGGACCTAGAAGTAGTATGTCTTAAGCAATTATAGAGACTTTGCGGTTGGTGTAAGCAAAGATTGTGAGAGATTGAATTAGTCTAGTGAGATGTTTTGGTGCAGCGCGTAAGCCAAAACCGTATATCTGCGTTAAAGAGTCGAGTGCTAAGTAGATTAGAACTTAAGGTGGTACCGCGGAATATTTTCGTCCTTATATAATAATATAAGGGCGTTTTTTTATAGAAAAAGGAGTGAATATGATGGAATATAATCACGAGAAGATTGAAAAGAAATGGCAAGATCATTGGTATCAAAACAAACGTTTTGCAGCCAAAGATTTTGGTGATAAAGAGAAATATTATGCATTGGTGGAATTTCCTTACCCATCAGGAGCAGGAATGCATGTGGGACATATTCGTGCATATTCTAGTTTGGAAATTGTTGCGAGAAAACGTCGAATGGAAGGGTACAATGTTCTATTTCCGATAGGGTTTGATGCATTTGGGTTGCCTACAGAAAATTATGCGATCAAGACAGGGATTCATCCGCGTGTTGTCACAGATGAAAATATTGAGAAATTTACCAATCAGTTAAAGATGGCAGGTTTTAGCTTTGATTTTGATCGAACAGTTGATACGACAGATGAATCGTACTATAAATGGACGCAATGGATATTCTTGCAGTTATTTAAAAAAGGACTTGCTTATCGTGACAAAACATATGTCAATTATTGTCCGAGTTGCCAAGTAGTTCTTTCGAATGAGGAGAGTCAAGGTGGGAAGTGTGACCGTTGTGATTCTTCAGTTGTACAAAAAGAAAAAGATGTGTGGTTCTTAAAAATCACTGAATATGCAGAAGAACTACTCAAGGGATTAGATGAGTTAGAGACGCTTCCTAGAATTAAGACAGAACAAGAAAACTGGATTGGAAAATCTGTTGGTGCTCATGTGCATTTTCCTGTGAAAAATAGTAAAGAAGAACTGAAAGTATTTACGACGAGACCAGATACACTTTTTGGTGCGACGTTTATGGTGATTGCACCGGAACATCCTTTGCTTACGAGTATGCATGATGAAATTAAAAATATGCATGAGGTACACCAATATCAAGAAGAAGCAAGAAGAAAAACGGAGTTTGAGCGTGTCGAACTTTCAAAGGATAAAACGGGGGTTAGATTAGATGGTGTAAGTGCGATAAATCCTTTAAACAATAAAGAAATACCTATTTTTGTTGCTGATTATGTAATGATGGGGTATGGGACTGGTGCGATTATGGCTGTACCAGGACATGATACGAGAGATTATGAGTTTGCCACGAAGTTTCATTTGGAGATTATTGAAGTCATTAAAGGTGGAGACATTTCTGTCGAAGCTTATACTGATACAGATACTGGTATCATGGTCAATAGTGGTTTTATCAATGGTTTAGAAGTAAATGAAGCAATTGACCAAATGATTGATTATCTAGAGAAAGAGAAACTCGGAGAAAAAGCAATCAATTATAAGATGAAAGATTGGGCATTTAATCGTCAGCGTTATTGGGGAGAACCAATTCCAATTGTTCATTGTGAACAATGTGGAATGGTTGGAGTGCCAGAAGAAGAGTTGCCTGTAAGATTACCTAAAATAGAAGCGTTCGCTCCTTCAGCTGAAGGGGAAAGTCCGCTTAAAAATGTTGAAGAGTTTGTGCAAACAACTTGTCCTAAATGTGGTGGAAAAGCAACGCGTGAAACAGATACGATGCCGCAATGGGCTGGAAGTAGTTGGTACTTCCTTCGTTACATTGATCCACGCAATGATGAAGTGTTCGCTGATTTTGATAAATTGAAATATTGGATGAATGTTGATTGGTACAATGGTGGAATGGAACATGTGACGAGACATGTTATCTATTCAAGATTTTGGCATTTATTCTTACACGATTTGGGAAAAGTACCAACGAAAGAACCTTATCAAAAAAGGACTGCACAAGGGATGATTCTTGGGACTGATGGTGACAAAATGTCGAAAAGTAAGGGAAATGTGGTTGATCCAATTGAAATCATAGAAGAATTTGGAGCGGATACATTGAGACTGTATACCTTGTTTATTGGTGATTATGAACAAAGTACACCTTGGAATGAACATGGTGTCAAAGGGGCTCGCAGATTTTTAGAAAAAGTGATTCGACTTTATGATAAAGTAACGGATAAACACAATGATAGTTATCAAACATTGTTGCATCAAACAATCCAAGCAGTTTCAGATGATATTGAACATGTGAAGTTTAATACGGCTATTGCAAAGTTGATGACGCTTGCCAATGAGTTGACAAAAGCGGATTATATTGATCGAATAGATTTTGAAGTGCTTTTGAAATTATTAAATCCATTTGCACCACATCTTGCAGAAGAGTTATGGTCAAAGATGGGACATCAAGAAGATTTGGTTGAGGAATCTTGGCCAATGTATGATGAAGAGAAATTGATTGAAGATACAGTTGTCATGGTCATTAGTATTAATGGAAAAGTACGTGACAAAATTGAAGTAGCACGAGATACATCAAAAGAAGAAGTGTTAAAAGTGGCACTTTCACGTGAAAGAATTGTAGAATTATTGGATAATCAAGTGCCGAAAAGGACAATTGTTGTACCAAACAAAATCGTCAATATCGTTATATAAAGCCAAAGGTGGTCATCACAAGATGATTGCCTTTTTTTTCATCAAAAAAAATTGAAAATATCTTTGATAAAAGCGCTTACTTCTTGTATAATGAATAATGTGAAAAAAGTTGATCAATGGTATGGGGTGGTGCCGGATGATAGAAGAAGATGAAAAAGAACAAAACACTAGTCCTTTTCATGAGATGTATGGATATCGTCAAGAGGGATACAATGTTGGTGAAGAAGAAAAACCTTTGCATTTTTTGTTTAAAATAGGGTTTATTGTATTTGGAATCATCTTTCCGTTGTTTGCCTTTTTCTTTTATATTATTTGGAAACATGATCGTCCAAAGGATGCAAAGTGGCCTGGGATTGGGTTTCTACTTGGTTTTTTAATTAATTTCGGCGCAGAAGTCTTTCAATTTGTCATGAATTTAATTAGATACGGACACATTTAATAATATAGGAAAAACGAGTGTAAAGCATCAACAAGAAAGATTTCGCACGTTGTTTATGAAAATACTAAATTATAATTTTAATTGTAAATACCATAACAAAGAGGTTAAAAGGATGTTTTTAAGACTTCTGAAACAGTGAAAACATCTTGATAAACGAGCGAAATTATGGTACAATTAAATAAAATAAAAGTAAAAACATAAAAATGTGAGCCGTGAAAACGGTTTTTGACTCTTTACTAAATTTTCATTACATGATATAATTGCTTAAAAGTTAACGTATGATGGGTTAGTGCAACCTATTTTACCCTAGACTTTTTGGTACCGTTTACATTGTTATGAATTTTCATATAAGTTTTACAAAGCTTGTTTGATTGTAAATTTTATATGAAATTTATATATTTGATTATTTTTTAATCAAACAAAAAAGAGAGGAGATATAATTTTGAAAAAGTTATTTTTAGTTTTAACAGTAGCTTTATTGACATTTGGTATTACTGCTTGTAAACCAGGTGAAGACCCTGAAGATCCGGATGATCCAATAGTTGCGGCACCGGTAATCGAAGGTGTTGAAGATGTTGACATTACTGTGGGGGACGAGTTCGATCCAATGGACGGCGTTTCTGCAACTGACGAAGTAGATGGAGACTTAACTGACGACATCGAAGTAAGTGGAACAGTAAATGTTGATGAAGTTGGTGAATACACAGTAACTTATAGTGTTACAAATAGTGGAGGTAAAACTACTACTGAGAGTCGTGATGTAACAGTTAACGACCTTCCATTAACACTACCTACTGGATTCTTCAACTATCGTTTTGCTAGTAGTGAATTAAGAAACACTTTCTTTGCTGCAGCAGAAAATTATTTATTAACTACCGTTGATGGAGGTATTCCTGTATTTGCGAACGCTGGATTTAACATTTACAGTGGACGTTTACAATTACCTGTTGATGTACATGTTCCAGTAATGGGATTCGGTACTGCATTTGCGACTATGTCTGCAGATGACTCAACTGTATTGATGGATGATGGGCAACCTGGTAATGTTGGTGAGTATACTTACCGTGGTTCATTAACAGACAACCCTACTACATTCCAACAATGGTTATATGATGACTCAATTAGTGCTGATGTTATCACTTGGTTCTTAGATGCACCTTATACTTATTTGTTCAATGATACAATGGACGGATATGATTTAGTGCCTTCTATGGCTGCTGATATGCCTCAACCTGTTGACGAAACAATTACTGAAACTGGTATGACTGTATCAAAAACTTGGCAAATTCCTATACGTGAAGGTTTAGAGTGGACTTTCCATGAAGACGTTGCTTATGATACTAGTGCTTGGGATAACACAATTGATGCAAATGACTTTGTAGCAACTTACAAACGTGCATTAGATGAAGGTTGGTTCCGTGCAATTAGTGGTGGTGGAGACTTCTTTACTCAATCAAATCGTATATTAAATGCTGAAGCTTATTATGATGGCGATGCTACTTGGGAAGAAGTAGGAATCAAAGCTGTTGACGATTATACTATCGAGTTTGTATTTGCAAACGACATGTCAGAGTGGAACGTTGCTTATTGGATGGGATCATTTGTAATGGGACCTGTTCACTTAGAAATGTGGGACGCTCTAGATGCTGATGGTGAAGCATATGGTACTACACCAGAAAATACTGCTTACAATGGTGCTTACCAAATGACTTATTACCAACCAGACTCAATTGTTCGTTATGCGAAAAACCCTAACTTCCATAGTCCTGATCTATACTTCTATACTCATTTAGATTACAGAATTATTGAAGACCAAGAAATTCGTTGGCAAGAATTCTTAGCTGGAAAATTAGAAGCTGCTTCAGTTCCTACAGCGAACTATGACGCAGTTGCAAATGATCCAAGACTTAAACGTGTTCCTGGAGCGACTACTTTCCGTATTATGATTAACGGATTAGGTAATGTAGAAGCGCAACAAGAACAATTCCCTGGAAGTACTTATACACCTGAACCTATTTTAGCTAACCAAGACTTCAAACGCGCAATGTATTTCGCGATTGACCGTCAAGAACTTGCTGAAGGTGTTATGAAAACTAGCCAGACTCAACAATTCTTATTTACTAGTGCATACTTCGTAGATCCTGCGAGTGGTGTACCATTCCGTAACACAGAAGAAGCAGACAGAGTAGCAAATGGATTATCTCCAGATACTTATGGATTTAACCCTGACTTAGCGGAAGCTTATTGGACTGCTGCAATTGATGCTTTAGTTGCTGATGGAACTTATAGTCCTGGCGACACAATCTCAATGGAATTGCGTGTATTTAGTGGTTCTGAATCACAAGTATTATTCGGTGAATTTATTGAAACTTCATTCGAAAATATCTTCAATAGTGAAGAACACGATATTAGTGTAGATATCACTGTTGTACCTACAGCGTTCCCAGATATTTATTACAACTTCATGATGACTGGTGACTTTGACCTTTCTATCGGTGGTATTAGTGGATCAACTCTAGATGCTGCAAGCTTCTTAGACGTATTTGCTGATGACAACCGTGGTGGATTTACGTTGAACTGGGGTATTGATACTTCAACAGCGGAAATCGAAGTTGAATACTTTAACCCTTATTTAGGTGAAGAAGTACGCGAACTTTGGTCATACAATGCAATCACTAGTGTATTAAATGGTGAAAAATATATCGCAGAAGGTGAAGAAGCTGTTGTACCTGCTGCAAAAGATTTCGAACATACACCTACGACTGTTACATTTACTGTAGACCAATTCAACAACTCTAACTTTGAAAACTTTAGTTATACATTAGAGTACTATGATCCAGCTGCTGGATACTTAGAAGTTGAAGGTCAAGTTGATGTACCTATCACATCTGCACAAGTTACAATTGAAGGATTAAACCCTGCATTTGATGATTATCCAACTACTTACCTCGGTGATTACCAAGTAACAATTAATTTTGATTACGCTACCGAAGAAGACAAAACTGGATCATCAGTTGCTCCATGGTTTATGCAACCTGAAATCATCTCTGAGTCTAGCGAAGTATCTGTTGATGCAACATCTGCAGTATTAGCGATTACAGTTGATGAATCAGATTATGCAAGAACTGTAACTAGCGTTGAAGTATTAGATTATGCTGATTATTCAGATGCTGGTGCCGTAGTTGATTTCTCTGACTTAGCTAATGTATCTATTACAGGATTAAGTGCGGAAACTACTTACATGGTTATCTTTACATTTGATGACGGAAACGAATCTTATGTACTTGTAACTACTCCTGCAGCAGAATAACAATTAAAGAAACAAATATTTTGAATTAATTCAGTAACTTACACTTGCAAACCATCTTTGCATAAAGCTGGATGGTTTGCTTGTTGTATGTTTACATTGATAAGTAATCTATATTTTTTTTCTAAAAAAGCGGTTCAATGACTGTTTTACACTTAACTATGAATATGATGAATTCTATGGATTATGGTAAAACAATTACGATCATCAAACATTCTTAATGGAATGATAAGAACAGAGCGATTTGAATTGAACTTTTTTTATATATTTCAATAAGAACAACTTATTGGACATTTGATTTAGATACACTACATGAAATGTGCAATAAGAATGATTTTTACAATTTTTATTTGTAAATAATTGGATTTACTACCGAGAAAGATTACGTTGTAATCCAGTAGAATTTTTAATAATAAACAAAACTATTCTTATAGAAAGAAGGCAACCAATATGCTGAGATATATTGCAATTAGGACTGTATGGATTTTTATCGTCCTAGTTTCGTTTTTATCGATTTTATTTATAACAATTCGATTGGTTCCAGAATATCCACCAACAGAAGAAGATGCGAAGGCAATTTATTATGCGCGTCAAGTAAATGATGGATATATGACTTCTTATGTTGAAGATGATCCGGCTGTAGTGGCCTCAATCATTGATAATACATACGAAAGATGTAGTGGTTGTGCATATTTACAAAATGGAGACATTTTCCGTGTATATGTACCGGTACCAATCATTCAACAATATACGGCTTGGTTAACTAATATAGTAACTGAGTGGGACTGGGGAGTCTCTACAAGGATTTCTGTTAATACACCTGTTTATGATATTTTCAAAAGCAGATTACCTGTAACAATTCGCATCAACTTCTTAAGTTTGCTAGTATTTATGCCTGTAGGATTTATTTTAGGGATTATTGCCGCTCTTAAGAAGAATAAATTAACTGATAACGTTATTTCATTGGGTGTTATGATATTCATTTCTGTCCCTAACTTCGTTGTTATGTTATTTATGGTTATGATATTTGGATATAGTTTGGGATGGTTACCAACGCAGTTCCCAGCACCAGACGTTACTGGAATGGTTCGATATACAAGTTTGGTATTGCCAGTACTTGGTTTATCATTTGGAGCGATTGCCGGTCTTACACGTTTAACACGTGCTGAGTTAACCGAAGTACTAACATCGGATTTCTTATTGCTTGCGAGAACCAAAGGATTAACTCGTAAACAAGCAGTTATTCGTCATGCTTTAAGAAACTCAATGGTACCACTAGTACCTAGTATTATCTTTGCGTTTGTTACATTATTAAGTGGATCAGTAATCATTGAACGTATTTATTCGATTCCTGGTATGGGACGTGTTTATCTTGATGCACTAACACCACAAAACTTCGATTATAATTTAATTTTAGCGTTATCTGCATTCTATACATTCATTAGTTTATTTGCGGTATTACTTGTTGATATGAGTTATGGTATTGTTGATCCTAGAATTAGAATGGGGGCAAGAAAATAATGGCTGATAAAGAAAAATTTGATAATCTTGGTCCTGAGAACTTTGAGTTCGTACAAAGAGATGAAAAGATTTATGATAAAAGATTTGAAACAAAACCAATCGGGTATTTTAAAGATGCGATGATTCGTTTTAGAAAAAATAGAACAAATGTTGTTGCTACAATGATTTTATTATTCTTAATTTTAATGGGTATTTTCGTGCCGATTGTAACAACGAAAAACTATGAAGAATTAGAAATTCAATTGCAAAATTTACCACCTAGAGTTCCGATTTTAGAAAATTTGGGATTCATGGATGGTACACAACATTTAACGGAACAAACAGCTGATATTAATGCATATGATCCGGAATTAGGGCTTTATTACCCTCAAGGGTATAATCCTGATTTAATTGTTGAAGGTTCATTGGAAAATAACGAGATTTTTTGTACCGATAACAATGAGACCTGTGTCGGTGGACAAGTGGTTGTTGGATTGAGTAAAGACCATTCATCGTTGACATTTTCAAGAGATGGTATTATTACTTTTGATGAAACACAAAATCCACAAATAACAGTGGAAATATTTGAAATAATTAGTGATGATCCTAATGCAGTTTTGAATGTAAATATTTTATACAACTTTGGTAGTTCAACTGCGACTTTAGGAGAAATTACGGAAGCGGGAACATATACGTATGATCTATTTGAGATTATAGATGAACCTTCTCCGCTTTATGGACAAATTTCGTTTGAGTTGCTTGCTTCACAGCAATCAAACACAAGCGTTTCATTTACAAATGTACAAGTGACTGATGATTCTGCGGAATCACCTCTTGTTGATGATACAGGCTTGGCGATTAGAGCTTATAAACTTGGTGTTGCAAATACTGGTACTATTAAACGTAGTCAAGGTATAATGGTTCAAACTTCATTTGATTACAAGATTTATGAAGAAGTATTTGGTGACAAACATGTGCCTGTCTTCTCGGCAAACGATTTCGATCAAATAATGATTGACAATGCCGATGTTTGTACATTGCCTGAAGATATGGATAATATTATTGGTTGGGAATTTGAAGAAGGATGTCCAATTGTTCGCGTTAATGGACGTACTGAACCTACTGAAGGTCCAGATGGAAACTTCTATTTCTCATATGATTTAGTGTTAGATTATGCGATTTATCGTGGTTATGAAGAGATTCCATATTTCTTCTTTGGTACAAATGGTGGAGGTAAAGATTTCTTCGCACTTGTGTGGTTGGGTCTTAGAACTTCATTGTTTATTGGATTAATTGTCGCACTAATCAATATCTCTATTGGTATTGTTTATGGAGCGATTGAAGGATATTATGGTGGAACTGTCGATTTACTCATGGAGCGTTTTGGTGAGATAGTTGGACGAATTCCATTCCTTGTATGGCTAGGTCTGTTTGTTATTTGGCTTGGTCCAGGACTGTTAACACTGGTCGTATTATTGACCGTTACCGGTTGGCTTGGTGTTGCAAGTACAACGCGTACACAGTTCTATCGTTATAAAGGTCGTGAGTATGTACTTGCATCAAGAACAATGGGTGCAAAGGATTCACGCTTGATTTTCCGTCACATTTTACCAAATGGTATCGGAACAATTATTACAGCGAGTGTTTTGATGATTCCTGGTGTTATATTTGCTGAATCAACAATTTCATACTTAGGATTTGGTATTGGACATGGACAAGCATTTAAATTGTTCGGATTGTTTGAACTTTCTGGTGTTTCAATTGGTGTATTATTAGCTGATGGACGTACTGCTTTGGTTCAAAGACCATATTTAACTGCGTTTCCTGCGCTGATTATTTCAATTTTGATGATCACATTTAATATGTTTGGTAATGCGCTTAGAGATGCATTTAATCCTTCACTAAGGGGGTCTGAATAATCATGGAGAAAAATATAAAATTATCGGTTAAAGATTTAACAGTTTCATTCCGTACAACACAAGGTTTGGTTCGTGCGGTTCGTGGTGTTAGTTTTGATTTAACTGAAGGAGAAACATTAGCAATTGTTGGTGAATCAGGTTCAGGTAAAAGTGTTTCAAGTAGAGCAATTATGGGTATTTCTGCTGGTAATGCGATTGTCGAAGACGGTTCAATCATTTATGAAGATCAAGATTTAACGAAAATTAGTGAAGAAAACTTCCATGAAATTCGTGGAGATAAAATCGGAATGATTTTCCAAGACCCGATGTCAAGTTTAAACCCTATTATGAAAATAGGTAAACAAATTACTGAGGGGATATTAATTAATGGGCATCGCTTAAAAGATCGTTATGTTAAGTTGATTCATCAACCTAGAATGGATTTAGCGAATGCCAAAGCTGAAAAGAAAGAAGCAATTAACTTATTCAAGTTTAGAAAATCACAGTTAGCAGATGATGAAAAAGTAGAAAAATTGCCTAAATTAAAAGCTGACTTAGATAAAAAAATTGAAGAGTTAAATACTAAAATTAAAGAAGCAAGAGCTGCGTTGAAAGAAGAAATTCCAAAAGCAAAAGCAATCATCAAAAAGGAATGGAAAGATGAAAAAGCACGTGTAGCAAAAGAAGTTTCTGCTGTGAAAGAGAAAATGAGCGGTGCTAGTCCTGAAATGCAAGCTAAATACAAAGATGAAATAGAAACATTAAAAGAAAATTTACGTCGATATAAAAAAGTAACACGTAAAGAAGCACGTGATCGTGCAATTGAGGTTATGACTGAGGTTGGGATACCTGAACCGAAAAAGCGTTTGAAACAATATCCATTCCAGTTTTCTGGAGGGATGCGTCAACGTATCGTTATCGCAATTGCTTTAACAGCGAATCCAGATGTATTAATTTGTGATGAGCCTACTACAGCATTAGACGTGACGATTCAAGCGCAAATCTTGGAATTGATTAAACGTTTAAAAGAAGAACGTGGAATTAGTGTTATCTTTATTACCCATGACCTTGGTGTTGTGGCAAATATGGCAGACCGTGTGGCAGTTATGTATGCAGGGAAAATTGTAGAGATTGGTACTTCTGAAGAGATTTTCTATAACCCTAAACATCCATATACTTGGGCGTTATTGGCTTCTATGCCTGACTTAAACTCAAAAGATCGCTTGAGTTCGATTCCAGGAACACCACCTAATATGTTGTTCCCTCCAAAAGGAGATGCGTTTGCTGATCGTAGTAAATACGCAATGAGAATTGACTTTGAAAAAGAGCCACCTTATTTCAAAATTTCTGATACACATTATGCTGCTAGTTGGTTACTCCATCCTGATGCACCTGAGGTTGAAAAACCACCGATTATTCAACAGCGTATCGATGAATTTAGAAAAGAAGAAGAGGTGACGAAATAATGGGCGCAAGAGAAAATAAAGACACTCCAGTATTAAGTGTTCGAAACCTCAAACAACATTTTAAAAGTGGTTTTGGTAAAAACAAATTGGTTGTAAAAGCAGTAGATGGTGTCTCATTTGATATTTACAAAGGTGAGGTATTTAGTTTGGTTGGTGAGTCTGGTTGTGGGAAAACTACAACTGGTCGTACAGTCATCAAACTATATCAACCAACAGATGGCGAAGTATATTTCTTAGGAAAACGTATTTCTGCTGGATATGAAGGTTTAAAACAAGAGATTAAAGATATTAAGCGTGATACAAAAGCAAAGCTTGCTGAATTAAAAGAAAGTGGAGCATCTGAAGAAGAAATTTCGCGCGTACAAGATGAAAAAAATGAACGTATTTCGGAAATCAAAGCGGAAATCAAATTGCGTAAAGAACAAACAGCTGATGAAGATATTGAACACATGAAGAATATGCAAATGATTTTCCAAGATCCAATTGCGTCACTGAATCCACGTATGGTTGTAAAAGAAATTATTGCTGAGGGACTTCGTATTGCAAACGTGAAGGATAAAGATGTCATTAATGATCGTGTAAACGAGATGTTAGAGACAGTTGGACTTGTACGTGAACATGCGAGCCGTTATCCACATGAGTTCAGTGGTGGGCAACGTCAGCGTATTGGGATTGCCCGTGCGCTTGCTGTTTCTCCAGAATTTATAATTGCTGATGAGCCAATTAGTGCGCTGGATGTTTCGATTCAAGCACAAGTAATTAACTTACTGAATGATTTACGTGATGAGTTTGGAATTACTATTATGTTTATCGCTCATGATTTATCCGTAGTGAAATATTTTAGTGATCGAATTGCGGTTATGTATTATGGTAAATTGGTGGAATTGGCTTCAAAAGAAGAACTCTTTAAAAATCCATTACATCCATATACAAAATCATTATTATCAGCAGTTCCTGTACCGGATCCAATTCATGAAAAAACGCGTCAAAGAATCGTGTATGATCCATCGATGCATAATTATGAGGTCAATGGGCCAGAATTACATGAGATTACTCCAGGACATTATATTTACGCGAATGAAGCGGAATTAAAAGAGTACAAGAAAGAAATGACTAAATAGTGAATAAAAGACTCAAATACTTTGTCGTTACGTTACTGATTAGTGCACTGATTATTTATCTTGTGCACTACACAATTTTTGATAATTTATATACGTTTAAAAGTATATCTAATGCAATTTTTGTTGTTGGACTCATGATGTTCTTTGTGAGTTTGATTAGTATCACAGATGCAGATAAAATATTTCGAATTGCGGTGTATAGTTTCAAATCTATTCGTCGTAAGACAAACAAAAAGTATCGAACATATTATGATTACGCACTCGACAAAGAGAATGAAAAAATGATTCCTTTTGCTTTAGAAATGATGTTAATTAGTATATTGTATTTTGCGATTGCATTTTACTTATCTCAGCGTTATTTCGACTCGCTTTAGGAGATTCTAACTGTAATTTAGGCAAGGCCCATTGGCTTTGCCTTTTTTAAAAACCTTTTAAATTAAAATTGCGCAAGATGTTGAATATAAAGAACTTTAATGTTATAATATTTTTGGCTTAAAAGCGCTTTCATATTTTAACGAGATTATCTCGCAAAGGGGGAAGAAATGGCTTTTTGCATTTCATACAAATGAGAAGAAGAATAACATTTATAGCAGGACATTATGGTAGTGGTAAGAGTGAGATTAGTGTCAACCTTGCGATTCAAGATAAACTGAATTATTTGGTGGATCTTGATGTGGTGAATCCGTATTTCCGCTCGCGTGCTTTAAAAGAGTTGCTTGACGAGCATGATATTACGTTGGTTGAATCAACGATTGAGGGGAAATTAAATAGTGATATGCCTTACGTTTCTGGTAAAGGGAGATTCCCGTTACAACACAAAGAGGTTACAGCGATTTATGATCTTGGTGGAACAGAAAACGGAACACGGGTATTGCATCAATTTATTGAATATATTGAAGACCTTAAGGAAGTCGATTTTTTATGTGTAGTGAATATTTTTAGGCCAGAGACGGCAACGACTAAAGATATCTTAAAAACCATTATGATGTATGAAGCGGAAACACAATTGAAGATCACTGGGTTGATCAACAATACGAATCTAATGGGTGAAACAACACAAGAGATGATTGATGAGGGTGAGAAAGTATTACAGGAAGTATCTAAGATATTAGATATACCTGTGCTTTATACAGTAATTGAAGAAACAAAACAAAATCTAACATGCGCATTCGGAGAAAGATTAGATCTTAACCGATATGTCGCAAAAAAATGGCTATAGGAGGCAAATAATGGCAAAAGGTAGAATCATCATTGACGAGGACAAGTGTAAAGGCTGTAATTTATGTACATTTTATTGTCCTGTTCATATTCTTGAACTGAACAAAGAAAAAACCAATGCAAGGGGTTATACTCCTTTGATGGTGACGGATCCAGACAAATGTATTGCATGTTCTTTTTGTGCGATGATGTGTCCAGATTCAGTGATTACAGTAGAACGTTTTATAAAGGAGGATAATCATGGGTAAAGTATTGATGAAAGGGAACGAAGCAATGGCATTGGCCGCAATTAAAGGTGGATGTGATGCATTCTTTGGATACCCAATAACACCACAAAATGAACTTCCTGAGTACTTGAGTAAACATATGCAAGCAAATGGACGTGTATTTGTTCAGTCAGAAAGTGAAGTCGCTGCAATCAACATGGTGTATGGTGCTGCAGGAGCAGGAGCTCGTGTGTTGACATCATCTTCAAGCCCTGGTATTGCGTTGAAGCAAGAAGGGATTACTTATATAGCTGGAGCTGAGTTACCAGCTGTCATCATCAATGTTATGCGTGGTGGACCTGGATTAGGTGGAATTCAACCTTCTCAAGGGGATTATAAACAAATTACACGTGGTGGGGGAAATGGTGATTATTATTTGTATTCTTTGGCACCAGAGTCATTACAAGAAGCAGTAGATTTGATTAAGGAATCATTTGAAATTGCTGATTATTATCGCAATCCTGTTATGATAGCTGTTGATGGATTGATTGGGCAAATGATGGAGCCGGTTGATTTCGATCATGAAGTGAAGAAATGGGATTTAAAACCGAAGGATTGGGTTGCTGATGGAGATCGTAAAAGTCATCCAAAAAACATCATCAATTCATTGTATTTAGATCCAACTGATTTAGAAAATCATAACTTAAAATTAAAGAAAAAATATGATGATATGAAAGCCAATCATCAACGTTATGAAATGATCAATATGGAAAATGCTGAAATTGCAATTGTGGCATTTGGTAGTACATCACGTATTGCGAGAACGGCGATTCAATTATTGAAAGAACAAGGTGTGAATTGTGGGATATTACGTCCAATTACTATTTATCCGTTCCCAGAAAAAGCATTCAAAGAACTACCGAAAGAAGTAAAAGATTTGGTTGTTGTTGAAATGAATACTGGTCAAATGATTGACGATGTTAAGATTGCAACAATGGGTACACACAATATTCATTTCTATGGTCGTGTTGGAGGAATTGTTCCTGAGGCTGAAGAAATTGTGGATGCGGTGTTGAAAGCACGAGGTGAATCAAATGAGTAATACGAAAATTGTATATGAGAAAAGCAAAGCGTTAGAGGATGTTCATTTAAGTTATTGCCCGGGATGTACGCATGGTGTGATTCATAAGTTGGTTGCGGAATCTTTGGTTGAACTAGATATATTGGATAGAGCTGTTGGAATAAGTAGTGTTGGTTGTAGTGCATTAAATTATGATTTCTTTACATGTGATATGCAGCAAGCAGCGCATGGACGTGCACCTGCGGTGGCTACAGGAATCAAACGTTTTAAACCAGATAGTATTGTCTTTACATATCAAGGTGATGGAGATTTAGGTTCAATTGGAATCGCTGAAGCGATTCATGCTGCCCATCGTGGAGAAAATATGACGATTGTCTTTGTCAATAACGCAATTTATGGAATGACTGGTGGACAAATGGCACCAACAACATTGATTGGTCAAAAGACGACTACGAGCCCTGAAGGTAGAACAGAAGCACAAGCGGGACTGCCTTTAAGAATTGCTGAATTGATGGCAACCATACCTGGAGCCACATATATAGAGCGAGTAAGTGTGCATGATCCTAAACATGTGATGAAGGCGAAAAAGGCACTTAAAAAAGCATTTGAAATACAAAAAAATAAACAAGGATTCTCACTGATAGAGTTTATTTCTACTTGCCCAGTAAACTGGGGAATGACACCGAAAAAAGCTGTTGATTGGGCAGTTGATAATATGATTCCATATTTTCCTTTAGGTGTGTATAAAGATAAATTGGCAGGTGAAAACAAATGATTAACGAACAACTAATTATTGCTGGCTTTGGTGGTCAAGGTGTTATGTTGATGGGACAATTGCTTAGTTTTGCCGCAACCAATAAAGATATCAATACGTTGTGGTTTCCTTCTTATGGTCCAGAGACTAGAGGGGGAACAGCAAATTGTAGTGTAACGATTAGTGAAGAAAGTGTCAATAGCCCGGTTATTTCAAAACCAGATTCATTAATTATTATGAACAAACCTTCACTTGCAAAATTTCAAGATAAATTGAAAAAAGATGGTTGTTTGTTCATCAATACATCATTGGTGAAAGATGTACCTATTCGTGATGGTGTCAATGTTTATAAGATTCCTGCGAATGATATTGCTAGTAAACTAGGAAATCCAAAAGTAGCCAATATGGTGATGATGGGTGCGTATTTGGCAGTGACAAAAGTATTTTCACAAGAAGATATCATTGAAGTATTGAAAGAAAAGTTTGTCGGTGAAAAAGCATCTTTAATCGGTATTAATCAAGAAGCATTGAATGAGGGAGCAAAAGCAGTTACATTGTAAGGAGTGATACTATGTTTCGCAATTTTGAACAAGTATTAGATGATGCTAGAAAATTAGAAACAAAAGACTTAATTGTTGTAAAACCAGAAGATAGAGCAATATTAATTGCCATTAATGATGCTTTTCAAATGGGATTAATTCGTCCTGTTCTAGTTGGTGATAAGTTAAAGATATTAGATTTGTTGATGGACTTAGGAATTCGTAAAGATGGATATGAAATCTATAATGCGATTGATCCAAAAGATGCATCATTTATGAGTGTGAAGTTGGCAAACAAACAAGAAAATGCTATTTTGATGAAAGGTCATTGTCAATCCCGTGTATTTCTAGAAGAAATATTGAATAAAGATTATGGATTAACAACAGATCGTTTGATTAGCCATATTGGTGTGTTGGATATTCCGAATTATCATAAACTGTTGTTTATTTCAGATTCGGTGATGAATATCAATCCAACCAAAGAAATGAAAAGAAGTATTACAGAAAATACACTACGCTTTGTAAAAAGCGTTGGGATATTTAAACCGAAAATCGCGATGATTAGCGCGATAGAAGAAGTCAATGATAAAATAGAATCTAGTGTTCATGCTGAAGATCTTGTCAAAGAGTTGCGTGAACAAGATGATTATTATATTGGGGGACCATTTAGTGTCGATGTGGCTATCTCTCATGAGTCTGCAAAAACAAAAGACATCAACAATGTTGTTGCGGGTGATAGTGATATTTTGATTTTTCCAAATATTGAAAGTGCCAATACTTTTTATAAATCTGCAGTCTTTTTAGCAAATGCGACTCCGGCAGGTTTGTTGCTTGGGGCGCGAAATCCGATCGTTTTAACGAGTAGATCTGATTCATATAAGTCTAAGTTGTATTCAATTGCACTTGGTGTTGTGAGCACTGATATTGTATGAAAATATTGGTGATTAATCCTGGGTCTACATCTACGAAAATTGGAATTTTTGAATACGAAGATAAAATTAAAGAACTTGTTATTAGACATAACAAAGAAGAATTGAATCAATTGGGTACTGTGATTCAACAGTTGAATTATCGGTTAGATCAAATCAATCTCTTTTTAGAAAAAGAGGATGTTTCGCATGAGCAATTTGATGGATACATTGCTAGAGGTGGACTTGTGAAGCCTGTCGAAAGTGGTATCTATGAAGTTAATGATGCAATGCTTGAAGATCTAAAAAGTGCAAAATATGGTGAGCATGCTAGTAATTTGGGTGCCATTATTGCGCATCACTATGCTGAAAAATATGGTAAAAAAGCTTACATAGCTGATCCGGTGGTTGTTGATGAAATGACAACTACTGCAAAGATTTCTGGGTTGAATGGAATTAGTCGAATTCCCATTTGGCATGCCTTAAATCAAAAAGCAGTTGCGCGTAAATATGCAAAAAAAGTTGGCGTGAAATATGAGGATTTAAATCTGATTGTTGCACATCTAGGTGGAGGTATTAGTGTTGGATATCATAAACGTGGTCGCGTAAGTGATGTCAACAATGCCCTTGATGGAGATGGTCCGTTTAGTCCTGAACGTACAGGTGGGTTACCAGTTGCAGGAGTGTATGAACTCGCTTTTGGTGGAGATTTCACTTTAGAACAAATGAAAAAAATGAACCATGGATTTGGTGGAATGTATTCATATTTGAACACAAGCGATGCAGAAGAAGTGAGTGATATGATTGCTTCAGGTCATTTTCTTGCAAAAAGGATTGTTAAAGCAATGGTGTATCAAATTGCGAAAGAAATCGGTTCTCTTTATGCCATTACGCGAGGTCATTTAGATGCGATAATCATCACTGGTGGACTTGCTTATAATCAAGATGTCTTACAACCTTTACTTGAATACATTGATCATATTGGTGAAATTGTAGTCTATCCTGGTGAGGATGAACTCGAAGCACTCGCTTATAATTATGTGCGAATGAAGGAAAACAATATTCCTTTGAAAATATATGAATAAACGCTACGTTTGTAGCGTTTTTTATTGTAGTAGAAGATATATTGAGGTATACTGTTAATAATTAAAATGGGGTGATTGGATGGAGTATGTTGTCTTTGATATAGAAACAACTGGTCTAAATACAATGCGTGATCGTATTGTTGAAATAGGTGCTGTAAAAGTACGTGATGGGGAGATTGTATCAACTTTTGATATGTTGATGAATCCAGGTATAAAGATTCCTAGTGAGGTATCCCTCATCAATCATATCACCGATGATATGGTTATGTATGCGTTGCCTAGTCAAGTGGTACTGCATCAGTTTCAAAAATTCGTTGATGGTTGTGATTTTTTGGTTGGTCATAATGCCGCAAGATTTGATTATCCTTTTTTGCTTTCGGAATTTGAGCGGAACAATGTTCATCATCAAAGATTGCCGGTCCGTGATACGGTATTTTTAGCAAAAAATATCGTGCCACATTTAAAGCGATATTCTTTGGCAAGTTTGTGTGAATATTTTAAAATAGTAAATAATGATGCACATAGGGCACTGAGTGATGCGGAAGCGACTTCTCAACTCTTTTCTCATCTTCAAAGAGTAAAACAAGGTCTTTAAGCGTAATGTATGGTTGAGGTGATATGGTGAATTGTAAATATTGTAATCAACCAATTAGTCACACGTTTGCGACTTTGATTTTGCAAAAACAAGTACATCATCATTGTGAAGAACTTTTACTTGATCAATCAAAAGTGATTGCCTATCCATTTTTAGAGGGCATGATATATATTGATTATTTGGTCGATAAACTGCCAGAAAATGCCGATGGTGTCTATTTAGAGCAATGGTATATGTCGGGTAGTATTAAGCGAATGTGTAACGAAGATATGACTGTTTTATTTTTACATGATGAGATAGCAAATGACGATTTATATTTACTTTTTTTATTGGCGAGTCAGCGCTTATATTGGGTCTTTTTGGAGTTTCCGAATATATTTTAATGAAAATATTGTACCTTTATAATATGTCTTTTATTTTCTCTGTGTTATAATATAGATATATTAAATAAGGGAGATGATTACAGTGAAAGTAGAAGTACGCGGAAAAAATGGATTTAAAGTAACTGACGCGATTACGACTTACGCAGCTGATAAGCTGGAAAAGGTCGAACGTTACTTTAAAGAAGAATTGGATGCATTTGTAGTCTGTAAGATTTATAAGGATCACCATAGAGTAGAGGTGACGATCCCGACAAAATACTACACGATGCGTGCAGAAGTTGGCAATCCAGATATGTATGGAGCAATTGATATCGCGATTGACAAACTTGAAAGCCAAATTCGCAAACACAAAACAAAAATTACAAGAAGTCTCCAGAAAAAAGAAGGCGTTAGTGAATTATTTGAAGATGATTTGGATTTGGAAAAACTAGAGCGTGAATTAGTCCATTCTCCTGTCAGAACGAAAAATATTGCACTAGAAGAAATGGATATAGAAGAAGCCATTACAGCGCTTGAGATGTTGGGTCATGATTTTTATATTTTCCGCAATGATGAAACAAAACAAGTGAACGTTGCGTACTTACGTAATGATGGAAAATATGGTGTGATTGAAACGGAATAGTTGCAATCTAAGCCAATGGCTTAGACGTTATAGAAATGGGACAACACTACTTCGGTATGTGTTGTCCTCTTTTATAGGCAAATAAGTGGAAATATTTTTCACAAGTCTTGGAATGAAACGATTGTATAAAGGGGTACTTTTGTGATATGATATTTATGAACTAATGAGGTGAAGATGATGTTTAAGAAATTTTTTGATTTAGGAAAAAGAGAATTAAAAAAGGTAAAAAAAATAGCAGATGAAGTTTTTCTTTTAGAAGATCAAATGAAGGCTTTATCGGAGAGTGAATTACAAGCGAAAACGGAGGAATTTAAAACTCGGTTACAGCAGGGTGAAACACTGGATGATTTACTAGTCGAGGCGTTCGCAGTTGTGCGAGAAGCATCTACTAGATTTTTAAAGATGACCCCATTCCATGTACAAGTCATGGGTGCTGTTGTGATTCATGAAGGAAACATTGCAGAGATGAAAACTGGTGAGGGGAAAACCTTGACAGCTGTTATGCCTGCATATTTAAATGCGCTTGGTGGAGACGGAGTCCATATCGTTACAGTCAATGAGTATTTGGCTGCGCGTGAAGCTGAGGGTGAAATTGGTGATTTGTTTCGATATTTGGGACTGAGTGTTGGTCTGAATAAACGCGAAATGAATAAACAGGAAAAACGTGAAGCTTACCAATGTGATATTTTGTATTCAACAAATAATGAACTTGGGTTTGATTACTTGCGCGATCATATGGTTATTTATGAACGCGATATGGTACAAAAGCCTCTTTCTTATGCAATTATTGATGAGGTTGACTCGATTTTAGTTGATGAGGCTAGAACACCTTTGATTATTAGTGGTGGAACGAAGAATACAGCGAATTTGTATTTACAAGCACAAGCTTTTGCGAGAATGCTTACTGAAGATGATTATGATATTGATATAAAAACAAAGAGTGTAACATTGACTGAAGAAGGAATGTCGAGAGCTGAACGTTATTTTTCAGTAGAAAATTTATATGATTTAGAAAATGTAAAATTACTTCACTCTGTGAACAATGCGATCAAAGCGAATTTTACGATGGATTTAGATGTTGATTATGTTGTACAAGATAATAAAGTCATCATTGTTGATAGCTTTACAGGGCGTTTGATGCATGGACGTCAGTTTAGTGAGGGATTACACCAAGCCTTGGAAGCAAAAGAAGGCGTGGAAATTAAAAAAGAAACGACAACATTAGCTACGATTACATTCCAAAACTTCTTTAGGATGTATTCAAAGTTATCAGGAATGACTGGTACTGCGAAAACAGAAGAAGAAGAGTTTAGAAATATTTATAATATGTTGGTGGTTGAGATCCCAACCAATGAGCCAGTAATTCGTGAAGATGCGAACGATTTGATTTTTGCGACGATGCAAGCGAAATATAATGCGTTAGCCAAAGAGATCGAACGACGTCATAAACTTGGACAACCAATGCTTGTCGGGACAGTGTCGATTGAGACAAGTGAGTTGTTGAGTAAATTGTTGAAACGTCGTGGTGTGAAACATGATGTATTGAATGCGAAACAACATGAACGCGAAGCAGAAATTGTTGCGAATGCTGGACAGAAATATTCTGTTACAATCGCTACAAATATGGCGGGACGTGGAACGGATATTAAACTTGGTGAAGGTGTAGTTGAACTTGGTGGTTTGGCTGTTATTGGAACTGAGAGACATGAATCACGTCGTATTGATAATCAGTTGCGTGGTCGTAGTGGTCGACAAGGAGATCCTGGGTATTCGCGTTTCTTCTTATCTGGTGATGATGAATTGTTGCGTCGTTTTGGTGGAGAAAGATTTAAAAACCAGCTGGCAATGTTAACGAAGCAACGTGATTCAAATGATGAATCACCGATTGATTTTAAAATCTTTAGTCGTATGGTTGAACGTGCGCAAAAACAAATTGAAGGAAACAACTTTGATCGCCGTAAAACGGTGTTACAATATGATGAAGTATTACGTAAGCAACGTGAAATTATTTATCAACAACGTAGAGATATTTTACATTTAGATTCGATTGAAGATATTGTAATCGATATGGTTGATCGTACAATATCATTACTTGTGAGTACCCACACAAAACAAGATAGTAAAGACAACATTGTTGATGGGGAAGCATTGTATAAAGTTTTAGATGGCCGTTATTTCCAAAAGGGTATGTTGGATCAAGAAAAATTATCTGGTTCAATGGACGATGTAAAAGTGTATTTGCAAGAACAAGTAACATTGGATT
This sequence comes from Caryophanales bacterium UBA3566, assembly GCA_002376065.1. Classification (GTDB taxonomy): domain Bacteria; phylum Bacillota_I; class Bacilli_A; order Izemoplasmatales; family Izemoplasmataceae; genus UBA3566. Next base: position 25,331 of record DFNN01000106.1, on the reverse strand, counting down.
TGGATGATAAAAAAGCACATTCAGATACTGAGCGCTACAATGAGTTCTTAAAAGTTGTTGTATTGCGTGTTGTTGATACTTTTTGGGTTGAACATATTGATCAAATGAGTGAACTTCGTCAAGGTATTGGATTACAATCTTATGCCCAAATGAATCCACTTCGTGAATATCAAGAAGTAGGTTATCAAATGTTTCATGATATGGTTCAATCAATTGAAGATAGTGTGACTCGTTATGTACTTCGTGCAGTGATGCGAGATAATTTACAACGTGAACAAGTAGCGAAGCCTGTGAGTATGTCTTCGGGTAAAGATGAACTTGAGAAAAAGAAACCACGCACGGTTAATAAAGTTGGACGTAATGATCCATGCCCATGTGGTAGTGGGAAAAAATATAAACACTGTCACGGCAGATAAAAAAATTAGACTCAAGATCTTTCTTGGGTCTTTCTACAAGGTGATGAGGAATGAATAAAGCAGAATTAAAAACAAACGCTGAAGAAGCGAAGATGCATGCATCTTCAGTTTTAGATATGGTCGATAAAAAAGATTTGAATGAAGCCAAAAATCTCTTAGAGGAACGTACTTATGATGCGTCTTTTTGGGATGATCATAAAAAAGCTTCAGTTACAACAAAAGAAATCAAGCGTTTAAAGAATAAATTAAAAGTCATCGAAAATATTGAGCAAGGTATTGAAGATATTACAATCTATTTAGAGTTTTTAGATATGGAAGAAGATGTTGAAAGTGAGCTTCTTGAAAAAATTGATTTATTACGTAAACGTAGTAGTAAATTTGAAGTGGCTTTGCTTTTAAACGGTCCACATGATGATTCGAATGTGATAATGGAAATACATCCAGGTGCTGGAGGAACAGAGTCTCAAGATTGGGCTGATATGCTTTATCGTATGTATCGGAGATATGCAGAACAGAATCAATATGAATTTGAGTTGATTGATTATTTACCTGGTGACGAAGCTGGCTTGAAACGTGTATCCTTTATGTTGAAAGGTGACAATGCGTATGGTTATATGAAAGCTGAAGATGGTGTTCATCGTTTGGTCCGCATTAGTCCATTTGATTCTGGAGGTCGTCGACATACGTCTTTTGCGAGTGTTGGTTGTACACCTGAAATTGATGATGATATTGAGGTTGATATTTCAGAAAAAGACTTAAAAATTGATACCTATCGTTCGAGTGGAGCTGGTGGACAAAGTGTAAACACGACTGATAGTGCTGTTCGAATCACACATATTCCAACGAAAACAGTTGTGACGGTGCAAAATGAGCGTAGTCAAATTCAAAATCGTGAAAAAGCAATGAAAATTTTACGTGCGAAATTGTATTTAATTGAAGAACAAAAACATAAAGATGCGGTTTCCCAATTTAAAAACGATGATCAGGCGAATGCATTCGGATCGCAAATTCGTAGTTATGTGATGCATCCATATTCGATGGTGAAGGACCATCGAACATCTTTTGAGACGGGAAATGTCAATAAAGTAATGGATGGCGACATCGATTCGTTTATTGATGCATATTTAAGATTTTCTGCGAAGGAGGAACAATAATGTTTGGTGGTCGTGGGTTAAGAACAATTAGTGTTTATGAACAATATGCGATGATTACCATAGGGATTGTCCTCATGGTTGCTGGGTTTTATTATTTTTTAATTCCTGCTGATTTGGTGGCTGGAGGCGTGAGTGGATTTGGACTCGTGCTGAATAAAATGTTTGGTTGGACCATTTCACTTGTCGTTTTTGCGATGAATATGTTGTTTTTATTATTGGGATTTTTACTTTTAGGACGAAAAGTATTTTTGCGAAGTATTTATGGTAGTTTATTGTTTCCCTTTGTGTTGTTTTTATTTGAGACATTTTCACCCCTATTAAATATCGAAAATGATTTTACATTGGGTGCTGTTTTTGGTGGTGGATTGCTTGGGTTAGGCTTTGGCTATGTGCTGAAATATGGTGGGACAAGTGGTGGAACAGATATTCCAATTAAGATCTTAAATCAGAAATTTAAGATACCGATTAGTACGGGTATTTATATGATAGATGGAATCATTATTTTTCTAGGTGTTATTGCTTTTTATGAGTTGCATGGGATGACGACAGGTTTGTATGCATTGATTACGATGTTTATTAGTGGGAAAGTAGCTGACATGGTTGTTGTTGGTAGTGATTCGAAGAAAGCGGTTCAAATTATTACAGACAATCCAATTGAGATTAAGCAAGCCGTTTTTGCTAGTATTTTAAGGGGGATTACAGAAGTGCCGATTCAAGGTGGATATACAAATATGAAAAAGACAATGTTGATTACTGTTATTACGAAACAAGAATATTATACGCTTAAGAATATTGTCGCATCGATTGATCCGACGGCGTTTATTTATGTGACCCCTGCATCTGAAATACATGGAGATTTTGAGGAGCGTGGACAAAATGAATAAATTTATCGGAGTATTGACACTGATTGTTGCTTTGGTTGCAAGTTTTTATAGTGGATATTTATACCGCGGGATAGAACCTATAACGAGTGGTGAGATAGATGAGCGTATTGTCGAAGTGATGGAAGAGTTGAAAGAAAATCATTTTTCTCGTCCAACAGAAGAAGATCTTGTACAAGGCGCAATTGATGGAATGATTGCTTCTTTGGATGATCCGTTTACTAGTTATTTTAGTCAAAGTGAACAAGAAGAATACAATCAAGGATTTGAGGAAAGTTATGTGGGAATTGGGATAACGGTGAGTTATGTTGATTCTTTAATTGTAGTGGAACAAGTCTCAACCAATGGTCCGGCTGATCAAGCTGGAATTTTGGTGAATGATGTTATTGCGTTTATTGATGGAGAAGATATTCGAGGAGATGCGTTTTATGAATCAATTTCAAAAGTCGTTGGAGAAGTTGGTTCTTCAGTTGAAATTGGAGTGATACGTCAAGGGGTTGAATTGCCTATCTATTTTGATGTTGAGCGTCAAGTGATTGATAGTCCAAGTTTATCTTATGAAGTGTTTGAAGAGGACGCTAAGATAGTTGGATATATTGATGTGAATACGTTTGGATCTGAAACTGCGAGTTTGTTTAGTGATGCGATTGAAGATTTAGAGGGAATGAATATTGATGGATTGGTGATTGATTTACGTGACAATGGTGGTGGATATTTATCTGCTGTTATTGATATGCTGGATGAGTTTTTAATTGACAATGGAAAACCAATGTTTTCAACCGAATATTATGCCAACGGGACATTTAGAAGAGATGAGTATTTTGCGACCAATACAGAAGAAAAACCATACGATATTGTAACCTTGATTAATGGAAATAGTGCGAGCGCATCTGAGGTCTTTGCAAGTTCGATGCAGGAACATGGTGGTCATTTGGTGATTGGGACAACGTCATATGGTAAAGGGACAATGCAAACAGATATACCTTTGCAAGCAGTCATTGGTGATAGTATCCATTTAACGATTGGAAAATGGTTTACATCAAATGAGGGATGGGTCCATTATGATGGAGGAACAGATGGTGTAGTTCCAGATATCATTGTTGAGCAAGATGATGTGATGCGTGCTTATAAAGTATTCTTGCTTGAAGAAGAAGAGATTGTTTATGATACAGTTAGTTCAAGACTCACAAATATTCAAATCATTTTAAATGGGATGGGATATTCTGTGAGAATTGATGGGTATTTTGATGATGAAACCCAACTGGCGTTATCAAATATACAAATGAATAATGGTTTGATGGTGAGTGGCGAAATCAATGAAGAAACATTGGCGGTTCTCAATGATTTTTTAACAATTTACAAACAAAATCCGCTGAATGATGCACAATTAATGGAAGCAGTGGACCAAATTGAATAAGATTGATTTGATTGAGATTAAAGCTTTAACACCAAACCGTTATGTTGTAAAAGTAAAGAATCATTCAGTTGAAGAAAAGATTACTGTTTTAAGTGAGACATTAATAGATTTAGGTATCTTTAAACCATGTACTTTGTCAAATGATGAATATCAAGTATTAAAAGCTTCTGGTGTGATTGATGAATTGAAGAATAAAGCAATTCATTTTGTATCATTTCAAGCAAGATTGACAAGTGAAGTTGTTGCATTCTTGGAAAAAAAGGATGCTTCTAAAAAGCAAATTAGTCAGATCATTAGGGATTTTAAAGAAGCGAATTTATTAGATGATGATGCGTATGTTAAAGCATATATTGACCGTGTAATTCGCTATGAGTTTGATGGTCCGTTTAAAGTGAGAGAAAAATTGTTGAAAAAAGGAGCAGCTCAACCTTTGATTGAACAATATTTGGTAGACTTTAATGATGAAGTCCAGAGAAAAAAAGTCAGTGAGTTATTGACCAAAGAATTACAATATAAGATGAAGAAACCGTTGAATAAAATGATTCAATCATTAAAGCAACGATTCATGACAAAAGGATTTGTGATTCATGTCATTGAATCTGTGCTTGAAGAATACAAAGAAGATATTCGGATGCAAATTGATGAAGAGTACTTGCTGAACCAAGAATTAAAGAAAATGCCGATCAAAATGTTTGATAAGAACCAATCGCAAAAATTGATTGCGAAATTGATGCGTCAAGGGTTTTCTTATCAACTCATAAAAGAGAAAATTAAAGGGGGAAACTTTGATGAAACTATCGAGTGAGGATTTGTATTTTTTCAATCAAGGGAGGCTTCATGATGCTTATCGTATATTTGGAGCTCATTTAGAGAAGAACAAAAAAGGACAAATTACAGGGACAAGATTTACCGTGTTTGCGCCACATGCAAAAGAAGTGAATGTTGTTGGCGAATTTAATGATTTTCAAGGATGGGTTCACAATTTAACAAAAATTGATGAAGCCGGTATTTGGAGTTTGTTTGTCGATAGTGCAAAAGAGTGGGCAGTTTATAAATATGAAATTAAAACGCATGATGGTCGTACCCTTTATAAGAGTGATCCTTATGCATTCTTTAGTGCTGAACGTCCTGATACAGTCAGCAAAGTTTATGATTTGGCCGGGTATGATTGGCGAGACAGTGATTACATGACTCGTCGAGATCAAGAAAATCCATATGAATCTCAAATGTCTATTTATGAACTTCATTTTGGGACATGGATGCGTAAGCCTACTGGAGAAGTACATCGTTACAATGAAATGGTCGAACATTTGATTCCATATTTGCTGGAGCATGGATTTACGCATGTTGAATTTATGCCACTTGTGGAACATCCTTTTGATCAATCATGGGGTTATCAAGGAACTGGTTATTATAGTGCGACCAGTCGTTTTGGTGTACCAAAAGATTTGATGTATCTGATTGATCAGTTGCATCAAGCAAATATCAAAGTGATTATTGATTGGGTGCCTGGTCATATTTGTAGAGATGCACATGGGCTTTATATGTTTGATGGAGAACCTCTTTATGAATATTCGGAAGAATGGAAAAGAGAAAATGTTGTATGGGGAACTGCGAACCTAGATTTGGGTCGTGGCGAGGTACAAAGCTTTTTGATATCTAATGCATTATTTTGGATGAAGTATTTTCATGTTGATGGTTTTAGAATTGATGCAGTTTCAAATATTTTATATTTTTTAGGAGATCCTAGTAATGGCGTAAATGATGGGGCAGTTGATTTTTTACATAAATTATCAACAGCTGTGTTTGCGGAATTTAACCAAGCTTTATTGATTGCTGAAGATTCGACGGCTCATCCGAAAGTAACACATCCAATTGAATTTGGCGGTGTTGGCTTTAATTATAAATGGAATATGGGTTGGATGAATGATACATTAGAATATTTTGAGCGAGATCCCATTTACCGTAAATACCATCATCAAGATATAACCTTTGGCTTGAGTTATGCATTTACAGAAAATTATGTGTTGCCTCTTTCTCATGACGAAGTTGTTCATGGAAAACATAGCTTGGTGAATAAAATGCCAGGTGATTATTGGCAAAAGTTTGCGAACTTTCGATTGCTGATGGGACTATTCTTTACACATCCAGGAAAAACATTGATTTTTATGGGTGGAGAATTTGCACAAATGCATGAGTGGAAAGATCATACAGAACTTGATTGGGATTTGTTGAAATATCCGATGCATGATTCTGCTAGAAGATTTGTTCATGATATGAACTTTGTTGTGAAACATCATAAGCCGTTGTATGAACTTGATCACCATCCAGAAGGGTTTCAATGGGTTGATCAACATAATAGCGAATTTAGTGTGTTTAGTTTCTTGCGTTATGCAAAAGATCGCGAAACGTTTGTGTTGGTGATCTTAAATATGACTCCAATCGTTCATCATCAATTTCGCATCGGGGTTCCAAAAAAAGGAACATATCATGAAGTCATCAATAGTGATGCGGCTGTATACGGTGGTAGTGATCTATATAATGGTCAAGATATGCATAGTGAGGATGTACCAATGCATGGATTTAAACAATCAATTGAAGTTGTGTTAAGTCCATTGGCAATAACAATCATAGAATGTGGTGATTAGATGAAAAAAACACTTGCGATGGTTTTGGTTGGTGGACGAGGTACGAGATTAGAAAGAATCACGTTACATACGGCAAAACCAGCAGTTTCGTTTGGTGGAAAATATAAACTGATTGATTTTGTTTTAAGCAATTTGACCAATAGTGGTATTGGGAAAGTTGGGATTATCACGCAGTATGAGCCATATGAATTGATGAATTATATTGAGCATGGTAGTACATGGGATTTGGATGTCAATGATGGCGGTATTTCTTTTTTAACACCTTACACCACCATCGATGGTGACCAGTGGCAAAAAGGAACTGCTCATGCGATTATGCAGCATTTTCGATATATTGAACATCACAAACCTGAAGATGTATTGATTTTGGGAGGAGATCATATTTATAAAATGAATTATAATGATATGATTAAACATCACCAAAAGAACAATGCGGATTTGACGATTGCGACGTTTACACCAAATGAAGATTTAAGTCGCTTTGGTATCATAAATGCGGATGAGAATGATTTTGTGACTTCCTTTGAAGAGAAACCGAAGGATCCTAAGTCGACTACAGCGTCAATGGGGATTTATGTTTTTAAGACTGATGTCCTAAAGACGTTAGTTACGATGAACATTGATCAAAATTTCGATTTTGGAAAAGATATCATACCGCTTGCTTTAAAAAAAGGAATGCGTGTTGTTCGTTACCATTTTGATGGATATTTCCGAGATGTTGGGACGGTTGAAAGTTTATATGAAGAACATATGAATTTATTAGACAATCCGCAATATTTAAAACTTCACGATTATCAAAATCTTCCAATTTTTACAAAATCTAGCAATTTACCACCACATCATATTGCGAAAAGAACCCTTGTTAGAAACAGTATGATTAGTGATGGATGTATAATTCATGGTGAGGTAAAACATTCGATTTTATCGAGTAAAGTCGTTGTGAAAAATAAAGCGAAAATTGAAGATTGTGTGGTTTTTTCTAATGTAAAAATAGGAGAAAATGCAATCATAAAAAAAGCGATTATTATGGATGATTCTGTTATCTTGGCCAATACTGAATTGATATTTGAAAAAGTGACCGTCATTGATAATGATTACTTATGGAAGTTGGGTGAGCAAGATGGGCAGAATATTCGCCGTCGTTGATGCGACTTTTAAAGAAAATTTAGATCAGTTAACTTTGCATCGTATGCCTGGTGCACTTCCTTTTGCAGGGAAATTTCGTCTCATTGATTTTACATTATCGAATATTCGCAACAGTGATATTACAAACGTTGCGATTTTTCCTTATGGAAATTATCGTTCCTTACAAGATCATATTGGGAGTGGAAAACGTTGGGATTTAGACCGTAGAACAGATGGTCTCTTTATTTTGCCACCTAAGAACTTATACATTATCCCAGGGGAATCGATTACCTTTCAAAGAATGTATGAACACATCGAGTATTTTAAGCGTTCTACGCAAGAATATGTTGTGGTTACAGCGGCCAACATTGTTTGGAATATACAGTTTGAACAAGTGCTTGATTATCATTTAAAAAAAGCCGCAGATATTACAGAAATTTTATATGAAAATATCCGCTTAAAAACCTATATATTATCAAAACAGTTGTTGCTTGAATATATTGAAACTTACGATACACTAGAATATCGTACGATTGCTGATGTGGTAAAGAATGCACCAAATCTTAAGCGGGCAATTTATCGTCATTCTGGATATACAAGAACAATCACTGACGCGTTTAATTTCTTAAAATCGAATTTAGATATGTTGTCATTTTCTAATGGTCGACAGGTTTTTCGTGAGGATCGACCTGTGTATTCAAAAGAAAAGACTGCACCTCCTGCAAAGTATTTATCAAATGCGTATTTAGAAAATGCGTTGGTGAGTGCTGGATCAATCATTGATGGGACCTTAATCAATACAATTATTGGACGTGATGTGATCATCAAAAAAGGAGCAATCATTCGAAATAGTTTTATCATGAGTAATTCAGTGATTGAAGAAGATGCATTTATCGATTATGCTATTTTGGATAAGCAAACAGTTGTAAAGAAGAAGACAGTCATTACAGGAACATTGACTTCACCTTATGTGTCACAAAAAGAGCAAATTGTGACCAATTTTGAGCGTATGCGTGTACTAATTGTCGCTAGTGAAAGTTATCCTTTTATCAAAACAGGTGGGTTGGCTGATGTAACTGGTGCACTTGCCCGTAATTTGGTACGTAAAGGTGTAGATACTACCGTTATATTGCCTTTGTATAAGAAAATCAAAGATGATTTTGATGAGTCTTTAAAGCGTGAACGTGCTCGCACGATTATGTTTGATGATAAAACATATAAAATTAAATTGTTTTCTTATGTTTATAAGAAAGTGAACTTTTATTTTATTGAAAGTTTTGATTTCTTTGATCAAGTTGAAATATATGGTTTTGATAATGATCCAGATCGTTTCGGTTTTTTTAACAAAGCGGTCGTTGATATATTAGATTATTTTGATGATTTCGATATCATCCATTTACATGATTGGCATACGGCGATGATTCCGATATTACTTGATAATTCACCTTATAAAGGGATGAAGACTTTGTTGACGATTCACAATATTGATTATCAAGGAAAAACAAGTAGTAGTTTAATAAATAAATTGGGTATAGAGAATTTTATCTTTCGAAGTGAAGAAATCAATATGTTGGAGATTGGGATTAATACGGCTACGAAATTGTCTACTGTTTCACCGACATATCGTGAAGAGTTAAAATTTGAGTATTTTGGTAAGAATTTAACGTATTCATTGTTGACTCGTGATCGAGACTTTTATGGTATTTTAAATGGTATTTCTAGCAAATTAAGTCCAGAAATAGATAAATCTATTCACACGAATTATGATCGAGATACGTTGGATTTGAAATTGGAAAACAAACGTTTTTTACAACGTGAGATGGACCTAGAAGTGAATGATGAGGCTTTTGTTATGGGTATGGTGACTAGAATAGTCGAGCATAAAGGCTTTGATTTGGTGATTCATATGTTGGAGCGTGTGTTAAAAGATCATCCTGATATTCAGTTTGTATTACTTGGGTCAGGTGATGAGCGATATATTGGTGAATTAAGAAAAATAGAAAAGCGTTATCCAGCGCAAATTAGGTTGAATATTGGGTATGATTCTACGACGCCAAACTATATTTATGCTGGAGCGGATGTATTTTTGATGCCTTCTAGATTTGAACCTTGTGGATTAGGACAAATGATAGCTTTAGCTTATGGGACATTGCCAATTGTTCGTAAGACTGGAGGATTGAATGATACTGTGGAAAATTATGATCCTTTGACAAGAAAAGGAAATGGGTTTGTGTTTGAGAATTATGATGTGAATGAATTTACAAATGCAGTTTTCGAAGCGTATTTGGCATATAAAAAACATCCTGACCATTTTTTGGTCTTAAAGCGCAGAGCAATGAAAGAGGATTTTTCATTGAAAAAATCAACACAACGATACATTGAATTATACCGTGCGATTATTGAGCTTTGAAAAAGGTAACGGTTACAAAGATTGATTGCGAGTAATTTGATGTTTGATTTGGTATAATGTGGATATATATGAGGAGTGATTTTATGAAAAACTATTTCAAAGATGAACATATATTTATGACGGAATTTAAAGATCGAATGGAACGTCGCTTTATTACAACATTAGAAGAGTCAAGTGTGCATGAGCGTTATGAGGTACTTGGTGAAATGGTGAGTGAAGTCATTGCGGCAGATTGGATGAATACAAATGAAAAAATCGAGCATAATGATTTAAAAGAAGTACATTATTTTTCGATGGAGTTTTTGATGGGTCGTCTAATCACCAATAATATAATGAATTTGGGTCTGCGTGATAAAATCGAAAAAGCTTTCAATGCTGAAGGTCTTGATTTGAATGAAGTTGAACAATATGAATCTGATGCGGGACTTGGAAATGGTGGTCTAGGACGACTAGCTGCTTGTTTTTTAGATTCTATCGCATCATTAAAATATCCTGGATATGGTAATGGTATTCGATATCGTTATGGATTATTTGAACAAAAAATCATTAATGGTTATCAAATAGAAAAGCCAGATGATTGGTTTAAAGATGGGTATGTATGGGAAGTGCGTAAGGATGAAGAGTCTTTAGAAATTCCATTTGGTGGATCTGTTGTATTTGAAGACGGAAAAGTGATATATCATCCTGAAGAATTGATCAAAGCTGTTCCGTATGAAGTACCAGTTGTTGGAAACAATAACAATATCGTAACAAGTCTGCGTTTATGGAATGCTGAGCCAACGGATTTACTTCCACCTCAAAAAGATCCATTCTTATATGATTCAGAAATCCGTCGTATTAGTGGATTTTTGTATCCAGATGATACGACAAAAGAAGGAAAAGTATTGCGAATTAAACAACAATACTTCTTTAGTGCAGCGGGTGTTCGTCGATTACTTTATCGTCATTTTGATAAGTATCAAACATTTGATAATATCCCTGAAAAACTAGTGATTCAAATCAATGATACACATCCATCACTTGTGATTCCAGAAATGATGCGTATTTTCTTAGATGAATACAATATGACATGGGATGAATCTTGGAAGATCGTGACTCAAACTTGTGCTTATACCAATCATACAATTTTGGCAGAGGCATTAGAAAAATGGGCGGTTGATGTTTTTGAACCGGTGTTGCCGAGGATTTATCAAATTATTGAAGAAATCAATCGTCGTTTTTGCAAGATGTTGATTGAAGATTATCATTATTCTCAAGACATCATCAACAAACTAGCGATTGTTGGATTTAATGAAATTCGTATGGCTAATTTAGCGATTGTGGGTAGTTTTAGTGTCAATGGTGTTGCTGAATTACACACGAATATCTTAAAAAATATTGAAATGAAAGATTGGCATCAATTGTTCCCAAATAAGTTCAACAACAAAACAAATGGAATTACACATCGTAGATGGTTATTGCATTCAAATCCTGAACTCGCAAATATATTAGATCAAATATCAGATAACTGGGTACAAGATCCAAATGAATTAGAGAAATTATTACCAAAAGTGAAAACCAAAAAATATAAAAATATGATCAAACAGATGAAATATGCAAAAAAAGTGGCACTTGCTGAAAGGATAAAAGAAGAACAAGGAGTAGAGTTAGATCCGAATTCTATTTTTGATATTCAAGTGAAAAGACTTCATGAGTACAAACGTCAGTTAATGAATGCGCTCCACATTATGCATGTATATCATAAGTTGAAAACGGATGAACACTTTAAAGAAAACTATCATCCACATAGTTTTATTTTTGGTGCCAAAGCAGCAAGTGGTTATTACTATGCGAAAAAAATCATTAAATTGATTAATACAATTGCACGTAAAGTAAATAATGATGAAGAGACAAATGATTTATTGAAAGTTGTCTTTGTCGAAAATTACAATGTCACCTATGCAGAACAAATTATGCCTGCATGTGATTTTTCAGAACAAATTTCAACTGCTTCTAAAGAGGCAAGTGGAACTGGGAATATGAAATTTATGATGAATGGTGCTTTGACAATTGGAACGCTTGATGGAGCAAATGTTGAGATTGCTGAACTTGTCGGACCAGAAAATATCGTGATTTTTGGAATGACGAGTGAAGAAGTGAATGAAATGAAAATTGCTGGAAATTATCATCCTCATGAAATATATGAACAAGATCCTAACATTAAACTTGTGGTTGACCAATTGACTAATGGATTTTTTGAGGACTGTGAAGAATCAGAGTTTGCTGAGGTAAGAAACAAATTATTGGGTGAAGATCAATACTATGTTTTAAAAGACTTTGATAGTTATCGTGCAGCTCATGAGCGTGCGAATGACCTTTACAAAGACGAAAATCGTTTCTTAGAAGTGAGTTTAATTAACATAGCGAAAAGCGGGTATTTTTCAAGTGATCGTACAATTGAGCAGTATGTAAAAGATATTTGGCATATTAAAAAAATAAAATAAGAGTAAACGGCTACTTGTAGCCGTTTATTTTTTTAAATAAAGTATTTGCAAAGTTTCAAACTTGTTGTATAATATGAGTATTCAAAATGTGAGGAGTGGATTTATGGGAACATTTAGTATAGACTTATACGAATCAGACATAGCGACAGAATTTTTGGCATCATTTTTACAAGAAGAATCCTTTTCTTATTTAAGAAGAGCAGTTGAAAATGCGATTACAGATGATTTTTTAGAGTTTGAAGTTGCATTAGAAGCGGTTGTTGCTTTAGAAGTGATTGCGGCCATTAAAGGAAATGCTAATAAAGATTTGCCACTGTTTGAAGAGATTAGTGAAGATGAGTTAATCAATAAATATGAATCAAAAATATCGAATTATCTGATGAGTCTTTGTGAAGATGCACTTGCGATTTTAAGAAGAGATGAAGATAGCGGTGTTTATGAAGAATATGAGGACAATGGTGAGTTCGATGATTGGCTGGAACTATTGGATGAGTTAGAAGAACGATTATTTTAATAGTTTAATTGACAAGTTAAACTGACTGTATTATAATTAATGCGGATAAATCTTCAGGGCAGGGTGAAATTCCCGACCGGCGGTCATAACCCGCGAGCACATTTATGTGCAGGAACAGGTGTAATTCCTGTGTCGACAGTACAGTCTGGATGGAAGAAGATGATTTTTGAGTAAAATCAATCACTTTTTTGCCTATGGAGTATTTTCTATAGGCATTTTTTTATTGAAAAAAGGAGGAATCAGTATGCGAAAAAATTCAACATTACAAATCACACTGATCGCGAACTTAACGGCTTTATCTGTATTATTTTACTTTGTGTTAAAGTTCCCATTACCATTTTTATTTCCTAGTTTCTTAGACATTCAATTTTCTAATTTACCTGCCATTATTGGTGGATTTACCTTAGGGCCAATAGCAGGTGGGGTGATTGTTGTCTTAAGAACGTTGATTAAGTTACCATTTTCATCGACCGCAATGGTCGGCGAACTTGTTGATTTAATTATCGGATTATCAACGGTGTTAACGTCATCAATCATATACCGAAAAATGCACAACAAAAGAGGTGCTATCATTGCGATGGTTGCAGGTGTTTTTGTTTGGGTGTTTGTGGCGGTCATGGCGAATTATTTGTTCGTGTTAGATTTTTATATAAGTTTTTATTTTAATGGTGCTGTAGAACCACTTGTTGGGATGATGAGTATTATCCCAGGTATCAATGTGGATAATTATATGGAGAAATTTATTTGGTATGCAGCAGTACCGTTTAATATCTTATTATCAAGTCTTGTTTATTTTATTACGTTTATCGTCTACAAACGTGTGTCACATTTGTTTGATATCTTAGCTGAAAAAATGAACAACAACTAACGTATTTCCTGTAAAAATTGATTTATCCAAAAAAGATTCTTAAAAACACGAGTGAAATCGTGTTTTTTTGTTACAATATAAGTGAGAGGTGATTGGATGTATGATCAAGTAAAAGAAGCAGCGAATTATATTTCGTCTAAGTTGGATAGTGTTCCTAAGACTGCGATGGTTTTGGGTAGTGGATTATCAAGTATCGTCGATGAAATGGCCCATCAGATTGTCATTCCTTTTGATGAAATTCCATATTTTCAAACGGCTAGTGTCAAAGGGCATCGTTCTGATTTGGTGATTGGTGAGTATCAAGGGACACAAATGATGGTGATGACTGGACGTTTTCATTTTTATGAAGGGTTCGATATGAAACAAGTGACGTTCCCTATATATGTGATGAAATTACTCGGTATTAAAAACCTTATTTTAACCAATTCTTGTGGTGGAATTAATGAAGAAAAAGTCGCACCAGGAACAATCATGGTGATTGAAGATTTTATCAATTTTATGCCGACAAATCCTCTAATTGGAGAGAATGATGAGCGTTTTGGTGTGAGATTTCCTGATATGACAGAACCATATAGTCATGAATTAAGAGAAGTCGCAAAAGAAGCAGCAAGTAAATTAAATATTCGTTATACAGAAGGAGTCTACGCTGGTTTTATGGGTCCTTACTATGAATCAAGAGCAGAAATTCGAATGTTAAAAGGCTTCGGAGCAGACGTGGTTGGAATGAGTACTGTACCAGAAACGATTGTGGCGAACTATTTAGGAATTGATGTACTGGCATTTGCCACAGTAACCAATATGGCAACTGGGATACAAGAACAAAAACATAGTCATGAGCATGTAGTAATGATGGCGAAAGAGACAAGCAAAATGTTGATTCGATGGCTAAATTTGGTTTTGCAAGAGCTGTAAAAAACAATAGGTCATATTAATTGAAATAATTCTAAGTTTCCTTTAAAATATGGTTAGATTACTTAAAGGAGGATTCACATGAAATACGAAAATGAGTTTTATGTTACAGGTGCGAAAGTTGGAAAACCAGCACCAAAATTTGAAATGGAAGCAGTGTTACCAGAAGGGGATTTGTTAGACCGTTTTGGAAACGTTAATTTAGATGAACTGTTGGAACAAGGAAAATGGGTCGTACTCTATTTTTACCCACTTGATTTTACGTTTGTTTGTCCAACGGAAATTCAAAGATTTAATGAACTAACGAAAAAATTTGAGGAAAAAGGGGCGGTCTTAATTGGTGCGTCTACTGATTCTGTACATAGCCATTTAGCTTGGCAAGAAAGTAGTTTAGGAAGATTACAACATATTCATGCATCAGACAATAACCATGAAGTTAGTGAAGCATATGGTATTTTAGATGATGAAAAAGGTGTTGCTTGGCGAGGAACATTTATTATTTCACCTGAGGGAATTTTAAAAGCTGCTCATGTAAATCATGGAGAAGGTGGGCGTGATGTAGATGAAGTGTTACGTACGCTTGAAGTATTTATAAATGAAGCAGAAGGAAAAATGGTTCCATGTGGTTGGAAACCGGGAGATCATTTCTTAAAAGAATAGAAGTTAAACTTAGAATATAGGCAAAACGCTTGAGCGTTTTGCCTTTTTTATAAAACCAACATTTGTTTGATTATAAAACTACTATTGGATGTTGTAAAATAGCGTGTTTTATATTATAATGGATGTGGTTTTTTTAATGATAAAGGAGGAATGGTTTATGTACGAAGAAAAGTACAATGAATGGTTACAAAAAGATTCCTTAAGTGATGAGCTTAAAGCGGAGTTGTCTGTGATGAGCGAGACAGAAAAAAAAGATGCTTTTTACAAAAATTTAGAGTTTGGAACTGGTGGAATGAGAGGAATCATTGGTGCTGGTACAAATCGGATGAACGAATACACCTTAAGAAAAGCAAATGTTGGTTTTGGGGAGTATTTACAGAAAAAGTATGGAATGCAAGTATCACGTGGTGTTGTCATCGCGCATGATAACCGTCATAAAAGTCGTGAGTTTGCGAAAGAATGTGCAAAAGTGTTGGGGACGTTTGATATCAAATGTTACCTTTTTGATGATTTAAGAGCAACTCCTGAACTATCTTTTGCAGTAAGACATTTGCAGGCGATTGGTGGAATTGTTGTAACAGCTTCTCATAATCCTCCCAATTATAATGGATATAAAATTTATGATGAGGATGGGTGTCAATTAACACCTAAGTATGCTGATCAAGTGATT
>DFNN01000106.1:0-8775 GCA_002376065.1 Caryophanales bacterium UBA3566 | reverse complement strand
AAAAAAAGAGGGTTGTATGAAGAAATAGGAGAGACAATTGATCAAGCATATTTAGAGGCGCTTGATACAGTCTTGTTTGAAGAAAAAAGAGATAAGAAGATTAAGATTGTGTTTACGCCATTACATGGTGCAAGTGCTGAAATAGGGCTTGAGGTGCTTAAGCGTCATCAGTTTGATGTAATTGTTGTCGAAGAACAAATGCTTCACGATCCTGATTTTAGTACGGTGAAATCGCCAAATCCAGAGAATAAAGAAGCGTTTGCTTTGGCCCTTAAATATGGAGAAAAACACAATGCAGATTTATTGATTGCGACGGATCCTGATGGGGATCGTTTAGGGATTGCTGTAAAACATGAAGGAAATTATCAGTTTTTAACGGGAAATCAAACTGGTGCAGTGATGATCGATTATGTGATTAGAAAACATAAAGAAAAAGGGACATTACCAAAACAAGGAATGGTCTATAATACGATTGTAACGAGTGATTTCGGAGCGAAAATCGCACGCACACATGGTCTTGATGTGGTGAGTACATTAACTGGCTTTAAATTTATTGGTGAACAAGCGAAACTTATTGAAAAGACAAATCAAGAATTTGTTTTTGGGTATGAAGAGAGTTATGGATATGTCGTAAAAGATTTTGTTCGTGATAAAGATGCATTTCAAGCAGTGCTGTTGATTAGTGAAATTGCGAATGAGTTAGCGCAAAATGATCACACGGTATATGATCAATTGTTGAGTCTATATGATGAATATGGATATTATCTTGAAGACTTGGTCAATATTGGGTTAGAAGGTGCTTCTGGAGAAGCGAAAATAAAAGAAATCATTGATTTCTTTAGAGCAGAAAAACCAAACGATTTTTCAGAGAAAAAATTGGTTCGTTTTGAAGATTACCTTGCACAAAAAGCATATGTTGATGATCAAGTAGAAGAAATAGTATTGCCGAAATCAAATGTCCTTAAGTTTATCTTTGATGATGATTCATGGTTTGTTTGTCGTCCTAGTGGGACAGAACCTAAGTTGAAAATATATATTGGTGTTATTGGGGACTCTTTAAAAGATGCAAAAGCAAAAAATGAGCAATTTAAAAATGAAATAATGAAGTTGGTTGAACAGATATAGATTAAGAGGACGTGATTGAGTTGATTAAAAAGTCAAGAAAGGTTAGAGATTATAAAGCGCTAACCAAGGCTTTACCAACGCTTAGGTATTTAGATCCTGAATATGTGTATATTCATTTATACAATGCTAGAGCGAAAACATATGATCTTTTTGTTAAAGAAGGGGATTATGTCAAGGTTGGGGAAAAAATTGGAGTAAGACATGGTGGATTTTTTGAACAGCCTATTCATTCTACTGTGAGTGGGTATGTTGGAAAGATTATGAAGAAATTTCACCGAACTGGACGTAAAGTTGATGTCATAGAAATCAGAAATGATTTCAAAGATCTTTATCATGAAAGTATTACAGATAGACCAGATTATGTGATTGAGCAATTATCGCAAGATGATATGGTTGAGATTATTAAAGATAAGGCGCTTGTAGGATTAGGGGGAAGTGGATTCCCTTCTTACATTAAGTTGGGAACCAAAGATCCGATTCACACTGTTGTGATTAATGCCGTGGAATGCGAGCCTTATTTAAGTAGTGATTATCGCTTGATTTTAGAACATCCTAATCGTGTGGTTACGGGACTAAAATATATTATGCAGGCATTGAATGCTGAAAAAGGAATTATTGCGATAAAGAGTGAGAAAGATCCTCTTTATGAGATTTTAACGCAGGTTTTAAAAGTGCGTTTTCCTGAGTTGAACATAGAAGTTGCGAAACTTGGAAATCACTATCCGCAAGGATGGGAAATAGAAGTGTTTAAGTATGCATTGGGTATTGAAATTCCGCATGGTGTTTTACCAACAAAATTTGGTGTAATTGGATTTAATGTTTCGACATGTGTTGGAATATTTGATGCAATTAAACACAATTTACCGGTAATCAAAAGACACTTTACTTTGACGGGTGATGCGATCAACTTTCCACAAAATATTCGATTACGTGTTGGGACAAGTGTGCGTGATTTGATTAAGTTGAGCGATGGATTTAAAGAAGGTGTCAAAGAAGTAAACGTCATCATGGGAGGACCAATGATGGGTGTTAGTGCGACGAGTGATGACATTATTGTTTCGAAAACAACAACTTCTGTGATTATTTTAGAAAATACTGAATATGTAGAGGAACCTTGTGTAAGATGTGGTTCTTGTGTGTACAGTTGTCCTGTTAGTATTGAACCTGTGCAAATTATGAATGCTGTAAAGCGTGGAGATAAAGATGTCATGAGAGGTTTGGAAGCATATAAGTGCATTGAGTGTGGTCTTTGTGCGTATGTTTGTACGAGTAAAATCCATGTGACAGATTATGTGAGAAAGGCAAAGAAATTAATTGGGTGATATGATGGAACAAACGATGCCGAAAATTATTAGTAAGTCTGCGCCACATTTACGTAGACCAAATGCTAGTGTGACACGTATGATGCGTGATGTTGTGATTGCGTTGTTGCCTTTAACAATGTTTGCTATTTATAAGTTTGGAATGAATGCCGTTTGGATTTTGTTGGTGGGTATTATTTCAATGGTCGCAACTGAATATTTGTATTATCAAGTAATGGATTTACTTGATGGTGAAAAGTTGGTATTAAGAAATAAACGTTTTACTTTGTATAATTATAGTGCGATGACGAGTGGTTTGATATACTCACTCACATTGCCTGATAATACACCGTTGTTTGTGGTGTTTATTGGTGGAGCACTTGGGATGTTTTTAGCAAAATTGGTGTTTGGTGGAATGGGCCAAAACATTTTCAATGTGGCTGGTGTGGCGAGGGTTTTAGTCGTCATCAATTTTGGGACACTGGTGAGTTATGACATTGATAGTGTCGCAGGCGCAACTGCCTTACAAATGTTAAGTGAGAATGCATTTAATCCAGCAGTACTTGATTCGTTTAGTTTGTTAAACTTATTTACAGGGATGGGAATTCCTGGGAGTATTGGTGAAGTAAGTACACTCTTGATCATTTTAGGTGGAATCTATTTAGCATTTAGAACAAGTTTTGAGGTACGTATTCCGCTTGTATATATTGGAACCGTGTTTGTGTTAACAAGTTTGGTTGCGATTGTAGAGGGAATTGGATTATGGTATCCGTTTTATCATATCTTTAGTGGTGGTTTAATGTTTGGGGCTGTGTTTATGGCTACGGATCCGATTACTTCACCGATCACGAAACCTGCAAGGGTCTATTTTGGATTTGCGCTTGGATTTATAACTGTGATTATTCGCTTGTTTGGAGCGTATCCTGAAGGTGTTGTTTTTGCGATTTTAATCATGAACATGTTTGTACCTACATTTGATTATTACAAGTGGACGCATTCGAAATTTACGCGTAAACGTAATTTGATTTTCGCTTCAGTGGTTTTGGTTAGTATGCTTGTTGTATTGGTGGGTGTTTTATATGCTTGATAAAATGAAAATAGCGATTGTTCTTGTTGTGATTGGTGCGATTAGCGGACTGACAATTTATTCTGTCAATTTATTAACAGAAGACACAATTGCACAAAATATGATTGAAAAAGAACAAGGATATTATAAAGAACTATTCTTTTTAGATGAAGATGCAGAAGTTCGATTCGAAACAAATGATTTTGAAGATCAAGAAATTTCACAAGAAATTGTTTTGTATGATGCTGATGATCAAATTATTGGCTATATTTATAAAGGTAGTGACAAAAATAATTATGGTGATGTGATTGTATTATTAGGAATCACATCAGATGGAAAAATATCAAATGTGGTGATTTCATCTACGACGAATACACCAACATTTGTAAAAGTCATCAAAAATGTGTATTTATCTCCGTTTCGAACACAAGATGTTGATGATTTGAGCATAGATGGAAGTACGGGAGCAACATATACTTATACATCAGTTGTTGAAATTGTTGAAAATGCATCAAAATACTTCCTTGAAAACAGAGGTGAGTTGCATGACTAAAAAAGAGAATTTCTTAAAAGGATTTATTAAAGAAAATCCGATTTTTGTATATTTGCTTGGTATGTGTCCTGCATTAGCAGTTACTGCTACATTCGAAACGAGTTTAGGGATGGGATTACTGGTTATTTTTGTATTAACTTCGAGTAATATTGTTGTTAGTTTATTTAAAAATTTCATTCCACAGCAAGTAAGAACACCTTCTTACATTGTTATCATCGCAACCTTTGTGACGGTTGTTCGAATGATGACTGATGCTTATGCGCCATTACTTGCAGAAGCATTAGGTGTATTTATTCCTTTGATTGTCGTGAACTGTTTGATTTTGGGTCGTGCAGAGAGTTTTGCATCGAAAAACAAAGTAGTAGATAGTGCGATTGATGGATTTGGAATGGCATTAGGATTTACTTTTGGATTGATTTCTATTGGTGTGATTCGTGAGTTGCTTGCGACTGGTGGAATCATGTATGGTGATTATTTACCGTTCTTTGTAGATCAACCGTTTGAACTATTTACATTTGACTGGATTATCAACTTGTTTGTCCAAGATTTTAGTATTCGTGATTATGGACTTGCGATGTTTGCACTTCCTCCGGGAGCGTTTATTGCACTCGCGTTTATCTTAGCGTATATGCAGTCAAGAAAAAATAAAAAGCTTCGTTTAGAAGAAGAAGCGAAGAAACAAAGAATTGAAGAATTGAAGAAAGCAGCCTTGGAACGAAAAAGACAAGCTGCAATGAAGAAAGCAGGTGAGGCATCATGAGTTTTGCGGTATTTGCAACTGCAATTATTTCCTCGATGCTAATCAACAATGTTATATTGATGCAGTTTTTAGGAATTTGCCCGTTTTTAGGTGTTAGTAAAAAATCTTCTTCTGCTGTTGGAATGGCTTTGGCTGTAATGTTTGTCATGGTGATTGCATCGGCAGTAACGTATACATTATATGATTTGGTTTTACATCCTTACAATATCCCTTATATATCTACAATTGCCTTTATTTTGGTGATTGCAAGTTTGGTTCAGTTGGTTGAAATTGTGATTAAAAAATATAGTAAATCACTGTATAAAGGGTTGGGTATTTATTTACCATTGATTACTACAAACTGTGCGATTTTAGGGATTAGTGAAGCTAATATTACAAATATATGGAGTACAACAACTCCGTTTGGCACTGGATTATTTATCGCTGTTTCAACCGCATTTGGGACAGCTTTAGGATTTGGACTAGTCATCTTCGCGTTTTCATCGATTCGTGAACGATTGGATGCAGCAAATGTACCTGCAGCTTGGAAAGGTGTGCCAATCAGTTTGGTAGTGGCAGGAATTATGTCACTTGCATTCTTCGGATTGGCAGGGATTATTTAAATGTGGGTCCCTGTATTATTGCTAGCATCACTCATTACATTATATATTGGTAGTTATGCATTGAATAAGTCGACTCCAATTCCTGAAGAATGTTTAAAAGATATGGACACTTCAAAATGTTCAGCTTGTAACATTGCTTCTTGTAATTTGAAGGAGTAGTATATGACACCAGTTATTGTATTAAGTTTGATGGGCCTTATTTTAGGTTTAGGGTTGGCATTTGCGTCTGATATATTCAAAGTAGAAATCGATGAGCGACTTGAAAAAGTGACAGATTTATTACCTGGACTCAACTGTGGAGCATGCGGATATCCTGGTTGTAGTGGATTTGCGGAAGGTATTATTGATGGAAAAGTAGAACATTTAAGTGATTGTAAGCCTGGAAAAGATGAACATTATGATGCGATTCTTGAGTATCTTAAAGATCATCCTGCACCAGATGGAACAGTGACAAATGTTCAAAAATAAAGAAAAACCATTCATTTTTGAATGGTTTTTCTCTTACCTAGTGAAAGAAAACGCATACATTTTAGAAGTGCGCTATTTGGGCATTTTTTAATGGTTATTAGTTGAAAAGCATTATTAATAATGATATAATACTTAAGGACTTTTTAGAAAACTAATAGTTAGAGAAAGGTGAATGATTGTGAAAAGAATTTACATGTTTGGAGAAGGTACTAAAGAGCAAAAGAACTTGCTTGGAGGTAAAGGTGCCAACTTATCGGAAATGAAATCACTCGGTGTTCCAGTACCTGCTGGATTCACTATTACAACTGAGATGTGTACAGAGTACTACAAAAATGGAGCGCAAAATACTCCGGAATTGCTTGCAGACTTAAAAGAGTATGTAGGTAAATTAGAAAAAGAAACAGGAAAAGAATTTGGAAGCCATTCAAATCCTTTACTTGTCAGTGTTCGTAGTGGAGCACGTGTATCTATGCCTGGTATGATGGATACTATTTTGAACTTAGGATTAACTGATGAAACTGTTGAAGCAATGGTGGAAAAAACAGGAAATCCAAAATTTGTTTATGACATCTATAGAAGATTCATCCAAATGTTCGGAGAAGTTGTTCAAGGTGTTGAATATGAGTTATTCGACAGTGTTCTTGAAAACATCAAAGAAGACAAAGGGTACAAGGGCGATTTAGAATTAAAAGCGGAAGATTGGAAAGCTGTTTCAGATGCATATTTAGAAATCATCAAAAAAGAAACGGGAGCTCCATTCCCACAAGACCCACAACAACAACTTGAAATGTCTGTTAATGCAGTTTTCGAGTCATGGGATACACCACGTGCAAGAGTTTATCGTAACCACAATGGAATCGATCATTCTTGGGGAACTGCAGTAAACGTACAAGAAATGGTCTTCGGAAATATGGGAGATACATCTGGTACAGGGGTATTATTTACTCGTAACCCTAAAACTGGAGAGAAAAAAATCTTTGGTGAATTCTTATTTAACGCTCAAGGTGAAGACATTGTTGCGGGAATTCGTACACCACTTGATTTACAAGATTTGGCAGATAAAACACCGGATATCTATAAAGAATTAACAGATATCTTAGATCGTTTAGAAGAACATTATAAAGATATGCAAGATGTTGAGTTTACAATTGAACAAGGAACGCTTTATATTCTTCAAACAAGAAACGGGAAACGTACAGCTGCGGCAAATGTAAAAATTTCAGTAGATATGGTTGAAGAAGGATTAATTACGAAAGAAGAAGCAGTTGCTTCGATTGATCCTGCTGGTATTGATCAATTGTTACACCCTGTATTTGAAGAAAAATCATTGGCTGATGCTGAGATTTTAACAACTGGACTTGCTGCTAGCCCTGGTGCTGCGAGCGGGAAAATTGTGTTCTCTAGTGAAAAAGCTGCTGCTTTAAAAGAAGAAACTGGTGAAAAATATTTATTATTCAGAAAAGAAACATCTCCTGAAGATATCGAAGGGATGATCGTTTGTGAAGGGTTTGTTACACAATTAGGTGGAATGACTTCACATGCAGCGGTTGTTGCTCGTGGTATGGGTAAATGCTGTGTTTCTGGATGTAATGAACTTTCTATCAATGAAGAAAAAGGATATATGACCATCAATGGAAAACGTTATGATGAGTTAACACCATTTAGTATTGATGGTACAACTGGTAATGTATATACAGGAACAATTAAAACAAAAGCACCTGAATTTAGTGAAGAATTCCAAACAATTTTGGAATGGTCTAAAGAAATTAAAGTATTGGGTGTTAAAGCAAATGCGGATAACGAAAGAGATAGCTTACAAGCAATCAAATTCGGTGCTGAAGGGATTGGATTAACTCGTACGGAACATATGTTCTTTGATGACGAAAGAATCTTAGACGTTCGTCGTATGATTTTGGCTGATTCACTTGAAGCACGTGAAGCTGCATTAGAAAAAATCATTCCTCATCAGTTAAAAGATTTCAAATCAATCTTTGGTGTGATGGAAGGTAAAACAGTTACAGTACGTTTACTTGATCCACCACTACATGAGTTTTTACCTCATAAAGATGAGTTTGCTGAAGTCGCAAAACGTTTAAATATTTCAGTTGAAAAATTAGAAACAGCGGTTGAACAATTACATGAATTCAACCCAATGTTAGGACACCGTGGTTGCCGTCTTGCTGTTACATATCCAGAAATCACTGTAATGCAAGTAAAAGCAATTATCTTAGCGGCGATTGACGTTGTTAAAGCTGGAAAAGTAATCAAACCTGAAATTATGATTCCACTTGTTTCTGAAGTGAATGAGTTAACGTTCTTGAAAAAATTTGTCATTGAAACTGCAGATGCTTTAATCAAAGAAGCAGGAGTAGAACTAGAATACAAAGTAGGAACAATGATTGAAACACCACGTGCTGCATTAACAGCAGAACAAATTGGTGCAGAAGCTGACTTCTTTAGTTTTGGAACAAATGACTTAACACAAATGACTTACGGATTTAGCCGTGATGATGCTGGAAAATTCTTAAAAGAATACAAAGACAAAGGTATTCTAAAAAATGATCCTTTCCAAGCAGTTGATCAATCTGGTGTAGGACGTTTAGTAGCGCTTGCTTCTGAAGAAGGAAGAAAAGCGAACCCTAAATTAAACATTGGTGTTTGTGGTGAGCATGGTGGGGAACCTTCAAGTATTGAGTTCTTCCATAATGCTGGAGTGGATTATGTTTCATGTTCTCCATTCCGTGTACCAGTAGCGATTATCTCAGCTGCTCAAGCACAATTAAAAAACAGAAGATAAATATAATGATAAAAGATGTCCTTTGGGGCATCTTTTTCTTATCTTTTGTATCAAGATATGGAACATGATATAATACATATTGAGGGTGCGCCAGTTCGGTTGC
>DFNN01000122.1 GCA_002376065.1 Caryophanales bacterium UBA3566 | reverse complement strand
AACAATTAAGAAAAAAAGATATTGCTTTCACAATATCTTTTTCTTAATAGCTCATATCATCTAGGTTTTTACGTAAGATATTGGCACTATTATTTAACTGACTATTTTCTTTTTCATTCAATTTTAATTTCACGATATGATGAACACCATCTTTATTAAGTACTGCAGGCAATCCTATATAGACTTGATCTTCACAATCATAAACGCCATTGTTTAGCACACTAATTGGAAGGATACGGTTCTCATTGTTGAATATAGCAGCTGTAATTCGAACTAGTGCCATTCCAATACCATAATAAGTTGCTTTCTTACGCGAGATAATCTCATAAGCAGCATCTCTAACTTTTAAATAAATATGTTCTAAATCTTCAAAACTAATTTCATCCATCGAATCAATTACATCTGCTATCGGTTTAGCTCCAACGTTTGCATTTGACCAACAAACAAACTCACTATCACCATGTTCCCCTAATATATAAGCATGAACATTTCTGGAATCAATATGGATGTATTGTGATATTTCATAACGGAGTCTTGCAGTATCAAGAGAAGTACCACTTCCTATTACACGAGAATGATGAAGACCTGATTCTTTCCATGCAACATAAGCCAATACATCAACAGGATTACTTGCAACTAGTAAAATACCGTTAAATCCAGAAGACATAATGTTTTTTACAACTGTTTTGATGATTTCTGCATTACGTTTCAACAAGTGGATTCTTGTTTCGCCTTCTTTTTGATTAACTCCTGCAGTAATTACAACTAGTCCAGCATCTTTACAATCTTTGTAATCACCAGCTTTTATGCTCATCTTTCTAGGACCAAATGCTAAACCATGATTAAGGTCCATTGCTTCCCCTTCTGCTTTTCTTTTATCAATATCTAATAAGACTAGTTCTTCGACAGTACCTTGATTCACCATCGCATATGCATAACTCATTCCGACAAAACCAGTCCCAACAACTACCACTTTGCTATTTCTCATAAATTCACCTCTTCATTATAATTTTATCAAAAAAAGTAGAAAAAACCTATGATAATACTCTCAATGAAAACATTTTTATGAGTTTTTTCGCTAATGTATGCGCTTAAGTTTGCATTTCTTTCAAAAAACATTTATAATATACATAAGTAAGCAATTTCGTTAGCGAAAAATAAAATATGGGAAAAGGTGGTTATTGTATGTTAAATTTTTTTAAAAAGTTATTTGGCAAAAATAAAAAAGTCGAACCAGAAAGAACAGAACCATTAAAAGAACAACCAATTGTTACTCCACGACCTGAAGGTTTGGATAAGTCATCACATGCTGCAGCGGTTAATGAAGTAAAAGCAGACTTATCAAAAGAAGAAAAAGTTACCTCAACAGAAGAAGATGAGGTTACTGTCAAAGATTTCGATTCACCTTTAGTCGAAGACGAACCAAAAAAAGAAGTTAAAGAAGACTCAAAAAAAGAATCTGACGAAGACGAACCTGTATACGATATTAAAAAACACTCAAAAGGTTGGCAAGTTATTTTACCAGGAGCACAACGTGCAACCCGTGTGTTAGATACACAACAAGAGGCAATTGATTATTGTAAAGAAAACGATTATAAATACAACGTCTACAAAGTTGACGGAACATTAAAGAAATAAAACCTTTTGGTTTTATTTTTTTGCATTTTTATATATTTTTTTGTCATTTTACACTATAATATAGTTACTTTATGAGAAAAGTGGTGGGCTCATGCTAGAGTTAAAAGATATAAGAAAAATTTATCAAAACGGTGATGTTGAAACAAGAGCACTTGATGGTGTTTCTTTAACATTTGGAAATTCTGAATTTGTTGCGGTACTTGGTCCTTCTGGATGCGGTAAAACAACACTTTTAAATATTATTGGTGGATTGGATCGCTATACAAGTGGTGATCTGGTGATCAATGGAACAACAACGAAAGACTTTAAAGATCGCGAATGGGATGCATATCGTAACCATAGCGTTGGATTTGTCTTTCAAAATTATAATTTAATACATCATATTTCAATTTTAGAAAATGTTGAACTTGGAATGACTCTTTCGGGTGTTTCATTTGAAGAACGCCGAAGAAAAGCGATTGAAGTATTAACAAAAGTTGGATTAGAAGATCAACTTTATAAGAAAAGTTCTCAACTTTCTGGAGGACAAAAGCAACGTGTTGCGATTGCACGTGCTCTTGCAAATGATCCAGACATTATATTAGCAGATGAACCTACAGGAGCACTAGATTCTGTTACTAGTAAAGGTGTCATGGAGTTAATTCAAAAAATCGCGAAAGAAAAATTGGTCATTATGGTGACACATAATGAAGACATCGCAAATTCATATGCAAACCGTATTATTAAATTAAAAGATGGCCAAGTTATTGAAAATGAGCAAGATCCAAAGAGTGTTGAAAAAGAGCGTGGATATCATCCAAACGCAACTGCGATGAAGTTTTCAACAGCGATTAAATTATCATTTACCAACTTAAAAACCAAATTTGGTCGTACATTGATTACAGCTTTTGCGGGGAGTATTGGAATTATTGGTGTTGCGTTAGTGCTCGCAATCTCCAATGGGTTTCAAGGAGAGTTAAGTTCTTTAGAAGAAGAAACCTTATCTACATTACCAATCACAATTACTGAATTCCCAACCACATTTCGTGGTGGACCACCAGTAGGTGTAAATGATGATCAGTACAATGATACAAATGTTTTCGATCCAATTACTGAAGACGATTTGATTGAACATACTAATGTTATCGATGATGATTACTTGAACTATTTAGAAAATATAGATGATAAATTTGTATCTAGTATTCAATACAGTTATGGAATACGACCACTCATGATATTTTTAGATAATGGCGAATATTATAATACCTTCGATGAGAACATTATGCCGATTGAATTATCGAACAGCGATGCATACTTAGAAGGCCAGTTTTCACTAGAGGCTGGAGAGTATCCTACAGAAGCAACTGACGTTGTGATTATTGTTGATGTATTGAATAGAATTGATGCAAACATCATACGTTTTTTAGGATTAGATCCGAATGCTAATATTGATTTTAATCAAGCAATTGGGAAAACAATTCGAGTAGCGAATAATGATGATATCAATTTAGATTTTTCAAATTTGCTTTCATCGTTTGTTAGTCGTGTTGATGAAGATACATACAACAACGGAATAAATTTAACTGTTGTAGGTGTTCTTAAGGGAGTAGCTGATGGATTAGAAACCGAAACATCGGGTTTATATTATAATGATGGATTGGATGATATTTTTATAGAAAACAATATCGATTCAGATGTTTGTGCTGATTTATCGAGCACAGAAATTGGTGATTTATTTCCGGATGAGCGAACAAAAAAATCGTTTCAACATATGTATGGATGTATTGATACTCCACAGTTGATTCGAATTTATCCAGCTAGTTTTGATGAAAAAGATGAAGTGTTGTCCTATTTAGATGAATACAATATTGGTTTATCAGAAGAAGACCAAGTGATTTATACTGATTTAGCACAACAAATATCTGGGTTACTAGGTAGTGTTATTAGTAATGTATCACTAGTATTGGTTGCTTTTGCAGCGGTTAGTTTGGTTGTTTCATCGATTATGATAGGGATCATTACGTATGTATCAGTATTAGAAAGAACAAAAGAAATTGGTATATTGAGAAGTTTAGGAGCACGTAAAAAAGATATTTCTCGCGTATTTAATGCAGAAAGTTCGATTATCGGGTTCTTCGCTGGAGTGCTAGGGATATCAATTACATTTATTCTTAGTTTTCCTTTAAATAATCTTTTGAAAGAACAACTTACTGGATTTGGTAATATTGTCATTTTACGGGCTGATCATGCATTATACCTAATAATAGTAAGCATATCGTTAACATTTATTGCTGGTCTGATACCTGCAAGAATTGCAGCAAACAAAGATCCTGTAAAAGCATTAAGACACAATGAGTAAGTATTTTTTAAGCCCCAAGAAATTGGGGTTCCTTTTTCATTGACATATGACACCGTGTCATTTATAATAGTTATGACGATTTGTCATAAGGAGGTCAATCATGCCGAAAGATACATTTTTTCATTTAGATGATGAGAAACGAAAAAAAATCATGAAAGCAGCAAAAGATGAGTTCACGCAAAATGAATTACATAAATCACGTGTTTCAAATATTATAAAAAAAGCTGGCATCCCTAGAGGAAGCTTTTATCAATATTTTGAAGATTTAACGGATTTATATTATTACGTCATCAATGATTCGTTTGATTCCCTAGAGGAAATGGGAAAAAAATATTCTGAGTTCACCAATGATGTATTTGAATATGCTTTGTTAAGTTTTATGTATGATTATGAAGGTTTTGTACATGATAAAAGACATCAATTTATGCGTAATGTCGTAAAAAGTATTTCTAGTGACAAACGATATATTAAGAATTTTGTCAATCGTAGGATAGACTACATTGAGTACGTTCTTTCACATATGGATTTGGCTAATGTTCGATTAAAAGATCACAATGATCTGATTCGTATGTACCAACTAATTCAAGATGTGAAAAGAAATGTGATTCAAAAAGCAATTATCGAAAACAAATCAAAAGAAGAAGCATATGATGATTTCAAATGGCATTTAGATATTTTAAAATATGGACTGGTAAAGGAGTAACTTATGAATAGTTTATTATCGATGTTTACTTATGTAAAAAAATATTACTGGTACATCATCATCGCAATACTGATGATGATTGTGCAAGTCACTGTAGGATTTTTAATTCCTTACTTAATGATTACAATTATTGATGATGCAATCCCAAATGAAGATATGTCTTTGCTTTTAAATACATCATTTAAAATGCTTGGTTTAGCATTTCTTGGTTTAGGAGCAGGAGTTTTAAATAATTATAGTTCACAATATGTTGCTCAGTATGCGACCGCAGACTTAAGAAATCAGTTGTTTGTAAAAATTCAAAATTTGTCTTTTCACAATATTGATCACTTTAAAACAAGTCGATTGATTACTTCAACAACCAATGACACTGTTCGTATTCAACAGTTCTTCCAAATGCTTTTAAGAATTGTGATAAGGGCACCATTAATGATTGGTGTCGGTTTATCATTAGCGATATCAACATCAAGAGAGTTATCGAATATATTTTACATATCGATGCCAATATTGATTGTTTCAATTATTATTGTTATGATTATTGCTTTTCCACGTTTTCAACGTGTACAAGAAAGTATTGATGTATTAAATAAACGTACACTAGAAAATGTACAGGCTCCAAGGGTAATCAAATCATTTGTGACAACCAAACATGAAAACAATCGATTTGAAGAGGCGAATGAAAAATATCGAATCAATTCAAGTAGTGCTGAAAAAGTGATGGCTTTTGCTGAACCGATTATCATGCTTATATTTAATGGTACACTAGCAGGTGTCTTGATACTAGGTAGTTACTTTATTCAAAGTGGAGATTTATTACAAGCAACTGCAGCAGGAGAAATTATTCCTCAAAAAGGTATCCTTATTGCATTTAATAACTATAGCATGCAAATTTTAATGGGATTAATGATGTTTGCGATGATGATGATATTTATCTCGCGAGCTTCTGTTAGTGCGAAAAGGATTCAAGAAATCTTAGATGAACCGATTGATTTAGAAAACAAAATTGACGCCAAAAAAGGATTTGAAATATCGGGAGCGTTTGAATTTAAGAATGTTTCTTTTGGCTATGGATCAAATGGAAACCTTGTACTTAAAGATATCTCGTTTTCTGTAAAAGAAGGAGAACGTGTTGGAATCATTGGATCTACAGGAAGCGGTAAATCTACATTGATTCATTTATTACCAAGACTATATGATATTAAAAATGGGCAAATCACATTTGATGGTGAAGATGTGAGAGATTTAGATCTCTTTGAACTAAGAAGACAAATAGCCCTTGTTACACAGTCTCCAACCATCTTTAGTGGATCGATTGGGACCAACATGATGCAAGGAAAAGAAGATGCAAACTATGAGCATTTCGTTGATGCAGCAAAACATGCAAATGCTTATGAATTTATTGAATCATATGAAGATGATTTTAATCATTTTATACAACAAAAAGGATCGAACTTAAGTGGTGGTCAAAAACAAAGATTATCACTTGCTAGAGCATTCTTAAGAAACCCTAAATTACTAATATTGGATGATTCTACAAGCGCAGTAGATGCGAATAGTGAAGCGAAGATTATGGGGTCAATTGAACGATTAACGAAGAAAATGACGACACTAATTATTAGTCAAAAAATATCGACTATCCGTAATTTAGATAAGATACTAGTTTTAAATAATCACGGTGGTATTGATGGTTTCGATACGCATGAAGAGTTATTAAAAACAAGCAAAGTTTATCAAGAAATAGCCTTATCACAACTTGGAACGGGTGGTGAACAAGATGTCAAATAAACAAATACTAGATAAAAAAACCATCATTGCCAAAAATGAAGAAAAAGCATTTGACCAAAAAGCCATGGGTAATAAATTACAAGGTCCTGGGCGTCATGGTGTTTATGTTGGAAGTAAAGCGAAAAACGTTAAAGGTACGATTCGTAGAATTTGGGACTATATTGGAAAATATCGTTTGGCACTATTATTAATCATAATTACGATTGTTTTAACCAGTGGTCTATCAATCTTGATGCCTTGGTTATTTGCGATTGCGATTGATGATTATATCAGTGTTTTTGATTATCAAGGAACATATCGTATTGCGGCAATTATCATGTCGGTTGCTGTGGCAACATCGATCTTACGATTTATATCGCAATATACGATGGTGATTATTTCTCAAAAAACCGTAAAACAAATACGTAAAGATGCATTTGATAAATTACAATTATTACCTGTAAAATATTATGATACGAATCAAGCTGGTGATATTACTTCAAAAATCACCAATGATGTTGACTTGATTTCAAATTCACTTGCAAGTGTACTTACACAGTTAATTTCCAGTGTCATTACACTGATTGGTGCATTAGTGATGATGCTTATCTTGAATCCGTTGCTAGCGCTTGTCGTGATTGTGTTTATTCCAATCATCGGAGTATTTACGATGAAAATTGGAAAAATCACGAAAAAAGGATTCAAAGAACAACAAAAACATGTGGGTCTTTTGAATGGGATCATTGAAGAAAGCATTAGTGGATTAAAAGTCGTCAAATTATATTCACAAGAAGAGAATATTATCAACGAGTTTAAAAATCGCAATGAGCAACTGCGTGCTTCAGGATTTAGAGCACAAGTATACGCAGGGATTGTTATGCCAGTCGTGAACTTTTTCAACAACTTTATCTATTTGCTTGTTGTGATTGTTGGTGCAGTGTTTTATATCACCAAACTTGTTGTGATTTCTGTAGGAGATATTTACGCGATGACAGCATATGCTCGACAGTTTATTCAACCGATCGCGAACTTAGCGCAACTTTTTAATGCGCTGCAACAAGCGTTGGCAGGAGCAGAAAGAGTCTTTGCTTTGATTGATGAAGATGATGAATACATTCATGATGGAGATACATCAAGGGAACATTTATCTGGTCATGTTGAATTTGAGGATGTTTCTTTCCGATACGTTGAAGATACACCAGTATTAAAACATATTTCTTTTGATGTTGAACATGGAACAACAACGGCTATTGTCGGACCTACGGGTAGTGGGAAAACGACGATTATCAACTTGATCAACAGATTTTATGATGTCGATGAAGGAAGCATAAAGATCGATGGATTGGATATAAAATCAATTAAGAAAGATGATCTTCGAAAACATATTGGTGTTGTGTTGCAAGATACCAACCTGTTTAGTGGAACTGTATATGAAAATATTCATTATGGAGATTTAACGGCTTCTAAAGAAGAGGTCATTGCCGCTTCTAAACTTGCCAATGCGGATGATTTTATTATGAAATTACCAGATGGCTATGAAAGTGAAGTATATGAAGGTGGACAAAACTTTTCTCAAGGAGAGCGACAATTAATTTCAATCGCAAGAACGATTCTTTCTAATCCAGATATTCTCATTTTGGATGAGGCAACTTCTAATGTAGATACTAGAACAGAGTTTAAAATACAAGAGAGTATGCGCACATTAATGGAAGGTCGTACAAGTTTTGTGATTGCCCATCGTTTACAAACAATAAGAAGCGCAAAACAAATACTTGTCATTAATGAAGGTATGCTTATTGAAAAAGGAAATCATGAAACGCTTCTTGAACAACAAGGGTTTTATCATTCTTTATACACCACCCAATTTAAAGATTTATTGGGTGAACAAGAAGAAGAACAAGTTTTATAACTT
>DFNN01000133.1 GCA_002376065.1 Caryophanales bacterium UBA3566 | reverse complement strand
AATGAGGAAAGTGATGAATATATTGCAGAATTCCCACTCCTAGCAGCCAATGCATTCTACAAAGGAACTGAAACAATTCCAGAGGGTATTTCTCCTTACACAATCATTAACAAAGGTACACTTAACATTGGTATCATCGGCGCAATTGGTTCAGGATTAGAATCATCAATAGCGACATCAATGGTTGAAGATTATGAGTTCAAAAATCCACTCCCATATATTGAACAGTACGCAACCTATTTAAGAACTGAAGAACAAGTAGATATGGTTCTTGTAGTTCTCCATGAAACCTCAAACGCATTAAACAACCAAATAGCTTTCTTAGAAGGCGACGCTAAAATTGATGGTTTGTTCAACGCACATGCACATCAAGTGATGAACACATCAATCAATGATGTACCGCTTTTACAAAGTGGTGACAATGGTGAAATGGTTGGCTATATTCGTTATGAGTTCAATGAATCATATAGTGATTATACCTACAGCATTGAAAACTTACGTAAAGAAGATCAAAATGCTTTTTATACAACCCATGTTGAAACACAATCTTTGATTGATACATACACTGCTGAAACAGATGAACTTTTCAATGAAGTATTGATGATTTCACAAAGAGGTCTTGCACAAACAGAACTATCAATTTTCATTGCTGAAGTAATGAAAAACGCCACAAATAGTGACATTGGTTTTCAAAATGGTGGAGGAACTAGAAACTCAATTGATCAAGATGAACCAATTGATTTGGCATTACTCTATCAAATATGGCCATTTGATAATATCGTAAAAACAGTTTATCTAAATGGAGCACAAATCAAAAGTTTAATGAATCAATATATCTACCAAACAGATATCACAAACTTTGATGATGATACCTTATACAAAGTCGCAACCAATGACTATGTCTTTGATAAACCAGACAATCCGTTCATTTATGGAGATGATATTGTCAATACTTATCTCAACATGAGAGAACTTGCCTTCTTAGAAATCCAGTTGCAATCGTATATCTATGACTTTTTCAACACAACCAATGACATTCAAATCACAGAAGAGAGCTTAACTGAATAAAAAAATAATGGACATATCAACTTGATATGTCCATTTTCATTATCTATGCAATATCTGCATTTTCTTCATCAATTACTTCAGGTTCTTCATCGACAGGTTCCTCATCATAAGGACATTCTCCATCATTTGAACCAAATCCACCTTGACGTGAACCTCTAGCTTGGTTAGCATTTCCTTTGCGATATTGATGTCTTTCTTGAGCCATAACACCTTCAATACCTAATTCTTCATGTAATGCATGAAGTTCAAGTTTGATTTCTTCTAAAGCAACTTCTAATTCTTCGTCTGTCATTGATGCAAAATCATAATTTGCATTTACTTGATCAATAAATGAAATAATCTCAAAAGCTTGTTCTTCTGTTAATTGTGCTAGTCTTTCTTCGGTTGGATATGGGAATCCATTTTCTCTCACTGATTCTAAATCATACCCTCCTTGACGTTGTTGAAACATTTCTTTAATTCTAACGACATTTTCACTAATAACTTCTTGCGCTGTATCATTTCCTACGGCTACTGCGCCTCCTGATGTAAATAATGCACTAACTAATAGTAATCCTTTCATGTCAATTCCTCCTTTGATTTACTATACTAACAATCAAACCCTTCTTTTTGTTGGGAAATATATAGTTTTTTTTCTAAACCAATAAAAAACCATTCAACAATTCACTGTTGAATGGTTTTTTGATGAACATAATTCATATTGTTTATTTAATCATCATTATGATCAAACCAATTTTATTATTGTTTATCTTCAATGAGTTTCACAATTTCTTTCACGGTCGCTACTCGCCCAATCACCATGATCTCTTCATCTATGACTAAAGCAGGAGTGCTTAATATATTGTATTTCATGATATCTTCCATTGATTCAACTTTCATCACATTGACATCTTCTAGTTTTAATTTTTCCAATGCTTTTTGGACATGCTTAAACGTCATCTTACATTTAGGACAACCAGTACCTAACACTTTGATTTCCATATCAATTCTCCTCTACTACAGTATTTGGTGTTTTAAACCAATGTTTCGTTTTGTTGGCGATTTTTACAAGCATCAACATCACTGGCACTTCCACCAACACACCAACAATTGTCGCAAGCGCGACTCCAGGATTTAATGGGAACAAGGCAATCGCAACTGCGACCGCTAACTCAAAGAAATTACTTGCCCCAATCATTCCAGCAGGTGCCGCTACATCATGTGACAATCTTAAAAATCTAGCTGCGATGTATGCAAGAAAGAATATCAACACCGTTTGAATAACTAAAGGAATACCAATTAATACTATATGTAATGGATTTTCAATGATCAGTTCACTTTGTAATGAGAAAATCAACACCAAAGTTAACAATAATCCAGAAATCGTGATCTTACTAAATTTCGGTATAAATCGTTCATTATAATATTCTATTCCTTTTCGATTGATCATATAATATCTTGTCAGAGAAGCCGCAAGAAGTGGAATCACTACAAACAATACCACTGATAAGAACAAAGTTCCCCAAGGTACTGAAATACCTCCCACACCAAGCAATAAACCGACGATTGGTACAAATAAGATCAAAATAATCAAATCATTGGTGGCTACTTGTACAAGTGTATAAGCCGGATTCCCTCTTGTTAAACTACTCCATACAAACACCATCGCTGTACAAGGAGCTGCTCCTAAAATAACAGCGCCAGCCAAATAATCTTTTGCCAAATCAGCTGGTATAATTGATTTGAAAATCACTAAGAAAAACAAACTCGCAATCGCAAACATCGTAAACGGTTTGATCAACCAGTTAACCACCCAAGTTAAATATAAGCCTTTGGGTTTTTTTCCAACGTTTTTGATTGATGAAAAATCGATTTTTAACATCATTGGATATATCATAATCCAAATCAATATTCCAATTGGAATATTCACACTATAAACTTCAAATTGATTTAAAAAATCAGGAATACTAGGAATGAATCGGCCAATCAATACACCTAGTGCCATACAAAAGAGCACAAATACTGTCAAATATGTTTCAAAAAAACTTATCTGTTTCTTTTCACTGGCCATTATAATTCACCTTTTTGAATACGATCAATCAATTCAACTACTTTGTCTTTGATCAAATCTCTTGTTTCTTCAAAACCTTCTTTCGGACCACCACTAGGATCATCTAATCCCCAATCCTCACGATGAGAACAAGGAACAAAAGGACATTCAACACCACATCCCATGGTGATTAAAATATCAATATCTTCAGGTAATGCATCAAGTAATTTACTACGAGCGTGAGACATATCTACCAAAGCATCTTCCATCACTTCAATCGCCATTGGTTTTGGTCTCGCATATTCTTCTGTTCCAGCAGAATAAGCATCCATCACTTCACTACCCAATTGTTTCGCCCAACCTTCAGCCATAATACTTCGACAACTATTGTGTACACACACAAATGCTACTTTTTTCTTCATATTTTCATCTCCATCATCTATTTTTTTATATTAAGAAACTTTCAAAGAAATTAAACAAATATCCAGTAATCAAAATACCTACGACAATAATCCCAACAAACATCATTAATAGTTTTGGTTTTACTACTTTTTTCAACAATATAATTGATGGTAAACTAAGCGCAGTCACCGCCATCATAAATGCAAGTACAGTCCCTATTCCAACACCTTTATATACAAGTGCTTCTGCAATTGGCAATGTTCCAAAAATATCAGCATACATTGGTACACCAACAATTGTCGCAATCACCACAGAAAACGGATTATCATCACCAAGCACACTTTGAATAAATGATTCTGGAATATATCCATGTATAACCGCACCTATTCCAACACCAATTAAGACATAAATCCATACTTTGCGAATAATCTCTTTGACTTGTTCTATAGAATAAGAATGACGTTCTTTTTTACTCATTTCAATCTCAATGTACTCAGTTCCATCAGCGTTTTTACGCCCTTCCATGACAAACTCTTCGACATATTTTTCCATATGAAATTTATCAATCAACGTCCCGCCTATAACGGAAATCACCAATCCAACAACGACATAAACAAGTGCGATCGTCCAGTTGAAGATACTTGCGAGTAAAATCACCGAAGCCAAATCGACAAGTGGTGATGAAATCAAAAAAGAAAACGTGACGCCAATCGGTAATCCAGCTTTCGTAAATCCAATAAATATCGGAATCGAAGAACACGAACAAAACGGTGTTACTGTTCCCAATAAAGCACCAATAATATTACCAGATAATCCCTTGAATTTCGTTAATATTTTCTTTGTTTTTTCTGGTGTAAAATATGATTGAATATATGATGATAAATAAATCAAAACAGAAAGTAATATAAATATTTTAATCACATCATACAAGAAAAAGGAAAGACTCTTAAATAAGAATCCTGACTCATCGACCCCAAATACATTGATCAATAACGAATCAACCAAATCTTGAAGCCACGTCATTTTCAGTAATACATCATTTAACGTTGTAAAAAATGTTCTTATAAACTGCATTGTGTTTCCTCCATATCCCTAAGCTGCTCTAAAAATTGAATCATCTCATTGATTTTATCTCGATCAATAAAGTGTTTGATCCAATTTCCTTCTCTTTTCGCAGTTGCCAAACCATGTTTCGTAATCGTTTTTAAATGATACGACAAAGTTGGTTGAGATATAGGTAACTTATCAATTAATGTACATCCACAAGTTTCTCCCTTTAGTAATAGTTCAATGATTTCGAGCCTATTTGCATCAGAAAACACCTTAAAATATTCTGCCATTTGTTGTTTCATATAACCGCTCCTTTGAATATAGATAACTATCTATATAGAATATCATCTATATAGTAACACGGTCCGTTTTTCATGTCAATCTATGTTGTCCTTATTTTTTGTTATTTTTCTGTTAATTTCACAAAAAAAAGACTATATCATTTAAGATATAGCCTCAATATTACTTTCTTATTTAACGATCTCCGGCAATGATGGCAATCAAACGAAGCAACTCTATATATAACCACACAATGGTTACGACAAGTCCAAGCGATAATGACCACTCATAGTCTTTAGATGCGCCAGCGTTGACAAGTTTCGTCACATTATCAAAATCGACCAACAAAAATAATGATGACACAACCACACTAATTAAGACAATTCCGACATACAATGAATATCCAATTTGTGTATTGAGTCCGCCAAATATTGCGAAAATAAACAAAAACAAACTCGCACCAATTAAACCAAATAACGCACTCATCATAAATCTTCTAAAAGTTGTTCCTACACGGATTACTCCTGAAGAATATAAAAACAACATCGCACTTAATACACCAAAGGTCGCAACCAATGCTGTTAAAACAATATCATTCCCATAAAGATAGGCATATAATCCAGAAATAAATCCTAAAAAGATTCCTTCAGCGGCTGCGTATATTAAACTAAACGCCCAAGCCATCTGAGTATTTCGATGTGCCATAATAACCATAATAATCGCCACGATTGGTGCCAAAATAATCGTAAAGATTGCTCCACCAATATCACCAGTAAAATCAAGTGTACTTCCAAAATACATTGCCACACCAGCAATAATTGCTAGTAAAATACCAGTTTTTATAACAACCCCACTATAGGTTGCTGTGTCTGTACCACTATTGGTAAAATCACCATATTTATATACTGGATTTGAACTTCTCATTCTCATAATTATCACCTCGAAAAAATTATATCATATTTTTCATTTCTATATAGCAAATTTGATTTTTTTTCATTTCCTTTTAGCAGAAGATTCGTTTTCAATAAAATGGGAATGTTTTGTATCATATAAAGATCCTGTGTAAAGTCTTTTTACATTCTTTCTTCTATTTTTACTCTCCACCGCAGTTCTCCTCATCGTTAAGAAAAACGTCAACAACATCCATATAAATTTCACATAGACAAAGATAATACCTAATAGCAACCCAATCGATAATAAAAATTCATATTTATAGGATATTTCATTATTCAAGTGTTTTGTTACTTGATTAAAATCCTCAATCAAATAGATAGTTGAGAACACATAACTAATCAAAAATATAGCCAAATAGAAGTAAAAGAATGGTCCTTCAAATAAATCACTCTCTATACCATAATAAACAGCAAAAAAGGCTGCGGGGAAAAATACAACAATCAGTCCAATCTTAACGCGGCGAGCCATACTTCCTTTTCTTAACACATCATCCAAATATAGTAAAGTTAATCCGAAAAAGACACCAATCGTTGTAGACAATGAAAGATGCAAAGCATGTTTCATCATTCCATCTTCAATAAGCGCAATGGCCATCCCTAAAAATACTCCTTCAGAAACAGACATGAATATTGCAAATACCCATGAATATTTTGTGTTTAATCTAATAAGATATACGAACAATCCAATCGTTAACAAAAGCCCAAGAAGCATCATAATGTTATAAATTGGAGCGATAAATAGAGGTTGATGAATGGAAGCTGTGTATCTTGATATAATCAGCACCAGTAACAAAAAAGATGTCTTTAACACCACACTTTTTACATGGAAATGATTATCCACAGTTTTCATCGCGTAAACACTCCAAAATGCCCCAGCTAAGAATCCCACAATATCCCCTCCTTATTTACATTTCAAACAAGTTCATTTGAGCATTATCAGGTAGATGATCAAAACACCCAAGCATATCAAGTTTCTTAAACAATGTTTGTGACAAACTTGTGCGTTCTTTAATATCATCTTTCGATTTAAACTCGCCATCTTTTCTTGCTTGCACAACTGATTCAGCTACTTTCAATCCTAACCCATCTATAGTCACAAATGGCATAATAAGTCCTTTTTCATCATCACTAATCACAAAATCACGTGCATCTGATTTTTCTACATCAATTGGTAAAAATTTAAATCCTCGTAAGACCATTTCTAAGGCTACTTCTAATACAGTATATAATCTTTTTTCTGTTTCTTTTGCAGCATTTCCTTTATTGTCAATTTCTTCCATTTTTCTTCTTAATGTGTCTTCTCCACCTTGGAATGCATACACATCAAAATCAGTCGCTCTTTTAGAGAAATATGCAGAATAAAATACAATTGGTTTATATAATTTAAACCAAGCAATACGCATCGCCATCATAACATACGCAGTCGCATGTGCTTTTGGGAACATGTACTTAATTTGTCCTGAACTCCATATATACCATTCAGGTATTTTATGGCTTCGCATGATGTCTTTATAAGCACTCCATTTATCAGGATTAGAAGCTGCTTTTCCTTTACGGATAAATTCTGATATCTCAAAAGCCACATCATCATTCATCCCATTTTCGATCAAATAAACCATGATGTCATCACGACATCCAATTACTTCTTTAAAAGGAATTTTTCCATATTTCACATTTTTCCCAGTGACTAAGGTTTCCGCATTATTCAACCAAACATCTGTACCATGAGATAACCCAGATATCTTCACCACATCGGCAAATGTTTGTGGACGAGAATCTCTTAACATTCCACGAACAAATTTTGTCCCCATCTCAGGAACACCAAAACTCGCTACTTCACTTCCAAGTTCTTCAGGATTTACTCCGATGACACTTGTCGAGTTTAATAGTTCATACAGTTTTGGATCATCAATTGGAATGTCACGTGCATCCGCAAACGGAAAATCGATTGGATGTTCTTTGACATAATCCATTAAATAACGAATCATTGTTGGATCATCGTGCCCTAGTACATCAAGTTTAAAGAGATTATCTTCAAATGAATGATAATCAAAATGCGTCGTAAACCAAGAAGCATTTGTATCATCTGCTGGATATTGGAATGGTGTCACATCAATGATTTCTTTATAGTTTGGTACAACGACAATTCCACCAGGATGTTGTCCTGTTGAGCGTTTTACACCGGTTATATTCATCGCTCTTTGTTCGATTTCAGCTTTACGCATACTTAAATTTTTCTTTTCAATATATCCTTTGACATATCCAAACGCCGTTTTTTCCGCAACAGTCGAAATTGTTCCAGCTCTAAACGCTCTATTTTTACCAAAGATATCACGAATATATTCATGCACAACAGGTTGATAATCACCACTAAAGTTCAAATCAATATCCGGTACTTTATCTCCTTTGAATCCAAGGAAGGTTTCAAAGGGAATCGCATGTCCATCCTTTTGCAACTCACGGTTACACACTGGACATGTTTCTGCTGGTAAATCAAATCCACTATCTACTTGATCTAAGACACTTTGAAACGCCATTTCTTCGTCCCTTAACCCATATTTCGTTTTCTCTTCACTCGTCATTTTAAACGCACTAAAATGACAATTCGGACAAACATAATGCGGTGTTAATGGATTGACTTCTGTAATATCCATCAGCGTCGCGACCAAACTTGACCCGACACTTCCTCTACTACCTACAAGATACCCTTCATCTAAAGATTTTTTCACAAGCAAATGAGAAATATAATACACTGTAGAAAACTTGTTCTCAGTGATACTTTTGATTTCTTTATCTAAACGGTCTTTGACGAGCATTGGTAAGTTATTACCATAAATCTCACGCGCTTTATCACTCACCATTTTGATTAATTTATTTTCAATTGAAGGAACGCCTTCTAATGCCAAAAAGTCATCAGTAGGTGCATATAATTCATTTTTAAACGCTTCAACAAAATCAATATCTTCTGCAATATCATTGGTGTTTTTTACAACAATTTCGTGTGCTTTTTCTTCACCCAAAAAGGCAAATGCATCCAACATTTCTTTCGTTGTTCTGAAATATTGACTAGGGATTTCTTTGTATCTCGCAAGTGGAT
Organism: Caryophanales bacterium UBA3566; assembly: GCA_002376065.1. Taxonomy (GTDB): domain Bacteria; phylum Bacillota_I; class Bacilli_A; order Izemoplasmatales; family Izemoplasmataceae; genus UBA3566. The sequence continues at coordinate 1,576 of DFNN01000133.1, read as the reverse complement.
GCAACCCACCACCAACAACAGGTGTTTGTACGTAGATGTCACGGTATTTCACATCTATTTTACGCAGATGATGAACATCTCCACTAGCAACAACAGGAATACCCAAATCATGTCCTACTTTTACGATTCTTTTTAATGTGTCTTCAATACGATCCATCGCGTGATCCATATCTTGGTTTAAATGAGCAAAATCTTCCAAAGGTTGTATTTCAATGTAATCAAAATAACGTGCTTTTTCTCTTAACTCATCCTCATTTTTATTCAATGCAGTCTCAAAGAAATCGCTATTCATACAACCACTACCAACCAGTAGACCTTCACGGTATTTGTCTAGTAAGCTTTTTAAAACGATGGCTTCTTTTGCATAATTTTTTGTATTTGCCATACTTGTTATATAAAACAAATTTTTCAATCCTACTTGGTTTTTCACAAGTAAATTGATGTGCTTGCTAATCGTAAATTGATACGCTTTACTTTTATTTGATAATTGATTCAAATCAACCAAATTAATGATTCCTTGCTTTCTGATATCTCTTAACATATGTAAGAAGATATCCGCTGTGGCACGTGTATCATAAATCGCTCTATGGTGTTGTGCCAATTCTACTTTGAACAACCTTGCGACTGCTTTTAAGTTGAACCGTTTCAATGAGTCGTTGTAACAACTTCTAGCAATTCCCAATGTATCAATAGTTGGCATTTTTGTAATTGCGATGTCGTGCTGTTTGAATGATTCATAAATGAATCCCATATCAAAATGAGCGTTGTGTGCAACCATAACAGTATCTTTTGAAAACTCATAAAAATCTTGAATTACTTGATCGATGGTAGGCGCAACTGCTAAATCACTATTTTTTATCGATGTTATTTTTGTTGTAATCATTGATATTGGTCGTTCTGGATTTACATATGTTGAAAACTCATCAATAATTTGATTGTTTTTTATTCTTACAGCTGCGATTTCAATGATTTTATCATAATTTACACTTAATCCTGTTGTCTCAATATCGAACACAGTATAAGTCGCTTCATGAATATGCATATCGATTGGATGTTTAATCACTTCTAAATCTTTCTCATTGACAAAAGAAAACTCAGCGCCATAAATTGGTTTAATTGATCGATCTTTGGTCGCATGATAAAAATCTGGAAAACCTTGCACATTTCCATGATCCGTTAAAGCAATTGCTTTATGTCCCCATTTTTTGGCTGTTTTTACATAATCAGTAATTGATGTAATTCCATCAAGGGTTGACATTTTAGAATGCAAATGTAATTCCACACGTTTCACAGTTTCTTTATCAATGCGCATATCTGCCTCAATCACTTTATCGGTGCGCTCAATTTTATTCGCAATGATTGTGACCTCATCAGTAAATTGATCATAGGCCGCATTCCCACTAACTTTGATCAACATACCTGCTTTTGTCTGCTGATAAAAATGAATTTCATCAGGATTTTTCACAAATTTTTTCACGTATACACTATCGTCTTCATCACTGACAATCATGGTATAAAGAATCGTCTGTTTATTCAATTTACGTTCTTCTATTTTTGAAATGACACCTTCAAAATG
>DFNN01000052.1 GCA_002376065.1 Caryophanales bacterium UBA3566 | reverse complement strand
CATTTCTTCTCGCTTATAACGATCAATCATTGTTTGACTCTTCTTTCATAGCATTCTAAAGTATTTTGAAGTAAAGAAGTGATTGTCATCGGTCCAACCCCTCCTGGTACAGGTGTAATATAAGATGCTTTGTCTTTGACTGCATCAAAATCAACATCACCAACAAGCTTTCCTTCTACCCTATTAACCCCTACATCAATAATGACAGTTCCTTCTTTTACCATATCTTCTGTGATCATTTTTGCTCTTCCGACTGCGGCAACAATAATATCGGAAGCCAAACATTCAGCTTTCAAATTTTCTGTACGTGAATGGGCAATCGTCACTGTTGCATGTTCTTTTAATAACATCATCGCAACTGGTTTTCCAACGATATTACTTCGTCCAATCACCAGTGCTTTTTTACCTTTAAGCGAGATATTTGAACGTTCAATCATCGTCATAATCCCTTTAGGTGTTGCAGGATAAATCGCTTGTCGCCCTAAATGCATATAAGCCAAGTTCAATGGATGGAACCCATCAACATCTTTCTCAAGTTTGATTGCATCAATGACTTTATCTTCATCAATATGTTTAGGCAATGGTAATTGTACTAAAATACCATCAACTGTTTGATCATTATTCAGATCATTGATAATACTTAAAAGTTCTTCTTCGCTCGTTTCTTCTTCTTTAATGATTACAGTACTTTCCATCATCGCCTTTTTACAAGCTCTTTCTTTTGCCTTAACATAACTTCTACTTGCAGGATCTTCACCTACAAGTACAACTGCTAAATGAGGTGCTCTATGATATTGATCCGTTAATTTTATAACCTGCTCTTTTACTTCTTCTCTGATTGTCTTTGATAATTCTTTTCCACTAATGATTTGTCCCATTTGAATCCTCCTCATTACTATCATAATTTGCCAATATTTCCCCGTAATACATTACGTGATAATCGTGTGTATTATAGTATTGGTTTTTAATCTCATCTGGTATATTACCTGGTTCCATTGCTTGTTTATATATCACTTTGCATTCATAGTGAACATCACACTCTTTAATGATTGGCACAGAGACTTTCTGACTATCTTTCAAGTGTAAATGTAAATCAGCTATTTTATCCGTATCTCTTCCTGATTTTGTTCCAGCATATGCGAGCTCTTTTTTCATCTCACTTGATAAAGGCACACTCACCGTAAATTCATCATGTTTTTCCAACATTTGATAGGTATCTCTACTGTAACGCACATAGACTATAAACACAGGTTTATACCAAACAAAAGATATTCCTCCCCATGCGATTGTCATTGTATTGATTTTATCGCCATTTTTAGTCGTTAAAAACGCACCTTTTTGGAGTTGTTCAAAAACCTCATCCATTCGTTTTTTATATGGAACTACTTGTTTTTTCATCTTATCTCCTCCAAATTATATTATAACACATTCAATCAATTCTCAAAAAAGAAGACGAGAAAATCGTCTTCTATTTTGTCAAATATATATCTGTATATTTCTCTTTAAGGTAACGTACATAATATTTTGGATTGAATTCTTCTTTAGTCACTTCTAACATAATTTCTCTTGGTGTCTTACTAGAACCAAATTGATGTATTTTGTTTTTTAGCCACTCATTGATCAATTGAATATCACGATTCTTAATCACTTCATCAATATTCAACTCTTTTTTCATTGTGTAATATATTTGTGCACTATAAGCAGTTCCTAGCGCATAAGTAGGAAAATAACCAAACATCCCACCGCTCCAATGAACATCTTGTAATATACCTTCTTCATCATTTTGTGGAGTTAAGTTTAAATACTCTTCCATTTTCTCATTCCAAAGTTTTGGTAGATCATCAATATCGATGTCACTTGAAAAAATCAATCGTTCTAACTCATAACGAACCATAATGTGTAATGGATATGTTAACTCATCTGCTTCAACACGAATCATACTTGCTTCTACTTTATTCGCTGCTCTATAAGCGTCTTCAACAGAAACACCTTTCAATTCAGTTGGAAATACCTGTTTAAATTTATCGAGGTGGGTTTCCCAAAAAGCCCTACTTCGACCGATCATATTTTCATAAAAACGTGACTGAGACTCATGAATCCCCATAGAAGTTCCACCACTTAATAATGTATCATTCCATTTTTCATCTACTTGCTGTTCATAAGTAGCATGTCCTAATTCATGAATTGCAGCAAAGATGCTTGATAAAACCATGTTTTTCAAATATCTTGTTGTGAAGCGAACATCACCTGGATGCGTATTCCATGTAAACGGGTGAACACTTGTTTTCATGAGTCCACGTGAACGATCAAATGCAAATTCATCTGTAATATATTGACAAAATTCTTCTTGTTTCTTCACATCAAAAGAATCTCCTGTAAAATCGCTTTTATAGGTTTTCTTAGCCTTCAAAACTTCTTGGACAAAAGGAACCAAATCTTTTCTTAGGGTATTAAAGAAAAGATCATATTCATCCATTGTCATACCTTCTTCATATTCATCCAACAAAATATTATATGGTAAATCATCTATATCATAGTATTCAATAAACTTCTTTTGAAATTCAATAATGCTTTTTAAATTGCCTTTAAATAGATTATAGTTGCTTTCTTCTTTTGCGTCTTCCCATATTTTTTGTGATAAATCAACAAGTTTTCGATAAGCAACAAATTCGTCCTCTGGTACTTTCACAATTTTATCAAGATTTTTTTTCGCTTTTTTAATCTCTCTTTGAAGCGAGTCTTCTAAGGTATCAATTATATTAAACAATTCATTAACTACTTTTTGATACTCTTCCCCGGTCGATAATTTGAACAGCTCAGAACTTATCACACCCATCATCTCTGCGCGACGTTCGAACGCTCCTCTTGGTGCTTCAGTATTCGAATCCCAACTGACCATTGTTAATGCATATTGATAAGCTTTTTGCTTTTTAACCAATTCACGAAACTTTTTTATATTATCCATTATTTCACTCCTTTTCATCATTATATCATATTATTTTTAGTAGTTATATATATGAAATTGGAAATATTGTCACTTAAAAAAGAGGGAAAAACCCTCTTTTAAAACAATCCTTCGATATTTCCATCTTTGTCAATATCCATATGATTTGCGGCTGGAACTTTTGGTAATCCAGGCATAGTCATTACATCACCCGTTAAAGCAGCAATAAATCCAGCGCCAATTGATGGACGTAGTTCACGAATGGTAATCGTAAAATCTTTCGGACGTCCTAATATTTTAGGATTGTCCGTTAAACTATATTGTGTTTTTGCCATACAAACTCCTAGATGATCCCATCCTTCACGTTTGTATTTTCGCAAATCTTTTTTTGCAGCAGTAGTCCATTCAACACCACTTGCTCCATAAACTTTCGTCGCTATTTTTTCTATTTTTACATCCAATGAATCTTCATCTTCATACATTCTTTTAAAATTGTTTTCTTTGGTATCAATTTCTTTTAACAGTTTGTTCGCAAGATCAACAGCACCATCTCCACCTTTTTCCCATACTTCACTCAAACTATGTGGATGATTATTTTCTTCTAAAAATACATCTAATGCATGAATCTCTTTCGCTGTATCTGTAGGGAATTTATTGATGGCCACAACATATGGTAACCCAAATGCTTGAATTGTTTCAATATGTTTTTCAAGATTTTCAAGTCCAGATTTTAAAGCCTCAACATTTTCTTCCTCTAATTCTTTTTTGCTCATTCCTCCATGCATTTTAAGTGCTCTAATTGTCGCCACAATCACAACTGCAGAAGGTGTGAATCCTGCTTGCTTTGTTTTGATATCTAAGAACTTTTCAGCTCCTAAATCAGCTCCAAATCCAGCCTCAGTGATGACATAATCTGCCAATTTTCTTCCCATATTAGTAGCAATGATTGAGTTACAACCATGAGCAATATTCGCAAATGGTCCCCCATGAACAAGAGCTGGTGTATTTTCTAAAGTTTGCACTAAATTAGGTTTAATCGCATCTTTTAAGATTAAAGCAACTGCTCCTTCTGCTTCTAAATTTCCTATTGTTACGATTTTTCGATCATATGTATATCCAATCACGATACGTTTCACTCGTTCTTTTAAATCCATTAAATCTTTTGCAAGACATAAAACCGCCATAATCTCTGAAGCCACAGAAATGTTAAACCCATCTTCTCTAGGTAAACTATTTCCGATACCCCCTAGTCCAACAATTACTTGTCTCAATGCACGATCATTCATATCAAGTGCACGTTTCCAAGTAATTCTGCGTGGATCAATGTTAAGCGTGTTTCCTTGATGTATATGATTATCAATTAACGCACTAACCGCATTATTCGCCGTTGTAATCGCATGAATATCACCTGTAAAGTGAAGGTTCAAATCCTCCATTGGAACTACTTGTGCATATCCTCCACCGGCAGCGCCCCCTTTAATTCCCATTACTGGGCCAAAAGACGGTTCTCTTAAAGCAATAATCGCATTTTTTCCAATTTTGTTGAAGGCTTGTCCTAATCCCACAGTCGTCGTTGACTTTCCTTCACCTGCAGGTGTTGGATTGATTGCCGTTACTAAGATAACTTTTCCATCTTCATTATCCTTAAATTTTTCCATCACACTTAAATTGATTTTTGCTTTGTAATTCCCATACAACTCAATCTCTTCTTCACTTAGCCCTAGTTTAGAAGCAATATTTGTGATTTTTTCCATTTTGACACTTTGCGAAATTTTTAAATCCATATTTTCCATATAAATCCTCCTTCAATCTCTTCATATTTATTTTGACATATAATCACAAGAAATGCAACGAACAAGCAAAAACGCTTACACTATTTATACTTTTTCTTTTGTTTAATCTATAGTATAATTGTACCATACTATTGAAGGTGATAAAATGAAGATAGGTATTATTGGACTTGGCTTAATTGGAGGCTCTTATGCAAGAGCTCTTTTTCCTTATGGTTATGAGGTTTATGGTGTTGATTTGAACGAAGAATCATTAAACTATGCGAAAGAACAAGGCATCATTTCCGAAGGCTTTACTGACCCAAAAGATATCTTAAAAGAACTTGATGTAGTGTTTCTTTGTTTATATCCTTCTCAACTAAAAGACTTCTTTAAAAAATATATTATGTGTTTTAAAGAAGGTGCTATTCTTTCAGATGTTGGTGGTATTAAGCGTAAAGTCATTGATGCATATGACTTATATAGACGAGATGATATAGACTTTGTTGCTGCCCATCCTATTGCTGGGAAAGAAAAAAGTGGAGTGACTGAAAGCGACGCTTCAATATTTAAAGATGCCAATTTCATTATTACAAAAACACCTTTCAATGAAAATGATAGTATCAACTTAATACAAACCCTTGCCAAGCAAATGGGCTTTAAAACCGTCACCATTATGACAGATAAGGAACATGATGAAGCGATTAGTTATACATCTCAGTTGACACATGTTCTTGCAATGGCTTTGATCAACAGTGATCAAGATAAATATCATACAAAAGCAATTATCGGAGATTCGTTTCGAGATTTAACAAGAATCGCAAATATGAACGAGTTATTATGGAGTGAACTTTTTTTACAAAATAAGGATTTTTTATTGAGAAGTATCCACGAGTTTGAGTGTGCGCTAAATACGATTAAAGATGCTATTGAAGCAAAAGACATAGAAGAACTACAATCACTGATGAAAAAAGCGACCATAAGGAGAAGATCACTTGATGAAACCAAAAATTAAATCAATGACATTTTCTAACAGTAAATTAAGAGGAGAAATAAACGCTCCCTCTTCAAAAAGCTATACACATCGCGCAATCATTGCGGCTTCTTTGGCTAATGGGAAAAGCAAAATCACCAATATCACCTATAGTAATGATATCCACGCAACGCTTGCTGCTATTGAGGCATTAGGTGCTAAAGTTAAAATATATAATGATTATTGTTTGATTGAAGGAATCAAGAAAATCAAAAAGATTAATGAGGTTGTCGACTGCAATGAATCAGGATCAACCTTACGATTTATGATACCAATTTATTCTTTAAGTAATAAAAAGTTTTCTATCACTGGGAAAGCTTCGTTAATGAGTCGCCCACTGACTATATATGAAGATATCTATCGAGCAGAAGGTATGTCTTATAAACTTGAACATAACCTTTTAGAAATTAAAGGATCTTTGGTTCCTAGAACATACGAAATAGATGGGACTATTTCGTCTCAGTTTTTAACTGGATTGATGTTTGCTTTGCCTTTATTAGATGGAGATTCTACCCTCAAAATCATCAACCATTTGGAATCAAAAAGTTATATTGATATCACCATAGATATTCTAAAAGAATTTGGAATTTCGATTAAAGAAATTGATGAAGGATATTTCATCAAAGGAAACCAATCATATCAATCAACCAATTACGCTGTTGAAGGGGATTATTCTCAAGCTGCTTTTTTCTTGGTAGGGGGGCAATTAAATGGTGCTGTTAGAATAAATAATTTAGAGCACGATTCTCCTCAAGGAGATAAAGTTATTCTTGATATCATTAGAGATATGAAAGGGCGAATTGTTTTTTCAGAGGAAGGTCTTGCTTGTGAAAAAACAAAAACCAAAGGAACACGGATTGATCTTAGTGATTGTCCTGATTTAGGTCCTATTTTAAGCCTATTGGCCTCAGTAAGTGAAGGAAAGACAACCATTTACAATATTGAACGTCTTCGACTAAAAGAATCAGATCGTGTATCTTCGACAGTAGATACTTTACAAGCTCTTGGAGCAGATATTACTGCAACAAATCATGAAATCATTATTCAAGGACGTCCAAATCTTTTGGGTGGTGTAACCGTTGATTCACATAATGATCATCGCATCGCAATGATGGTCGCGATTGCGAGTTTGGTTTCATTACAACCTATCAAGTTGACGAATCCTTATGCTATCAATAAATCTTACCCTAATTTTTACCATGATTTCCAACATCTTGGAGGCAAAATAACCATAAAGGATTGATACAATGACGAAAATCAACATTCCATTACCATCTACACCATATAATGTCTATTTAGAGGAACATCTTCTAGATCATTTTTCGTCATATCTTACCACGGTTGATGATATGGTAATCATTACTGATTCAGGGATTCCTACTGCCTATGTTCATACCGTTAAAGAGCAATTAAATGATCCTTTGGTATTTACGATTCCTGCTGGTGAAGAATCCAAAAGCCTTACCAACTATCAAGCAATAATTGAAGAAATGATTGCACAAAATATTCCAAAATCTGGGACTGTTATTGCTTTAGGTGGCGGTGTCGTTGGTGATTTATCTGGTTTTATTGCCAGTACCTATATGCGTGGAATATCGTTTATTCAAATTCCCACAACCTTGTTATCTCAAATAGATAGCAGTGTTGGTGGAAAAGTTGCAGTAAACAGTAAACTAGCTAAAAATGCTATTGGTACTTTTTATCAACCTAAGGCTGTTTTTATTGATCCTATCGTATTGAATACTTTAGAAGAAAATCAGTTACATAGTGGTCTTGCCGAAATGATAAAATATGGACTAATTAAAGAGCCTTCTATAATAGATATCCTTGAAAAAGATGATTGGAGATCTAATCTTTTAGAACTTATTGAAATGTCTATCATCGTAAAACGCGATATTGTTTTACAAGATGAATTTGACCAAGGTATTCGACACATCCTTAATTACGGACACACCCTTGGCCATGCGATAGAGCAACATTCAAATTATCAATTTTTACATGGTGAAGGGATCGCGATAGGAATGGCTTGTATGGCAAGAAAAACACCTTTCTATCAACGCTTAGTTGCTGTATTAAAACAGTTTGATTTGCCTTACACTTTGCCTTATCCATTGAAAGAATTAGTTCCTTATATCCTAAAAGATAAGAAAGTACATGATAAATTTTTGCATTTTGTCCTTGTTGAAACTCTAGGACAAGCAATAATTAAACCTATTCCTATTGAAAAAGTACAGGAGTATTTGGAGGAGATTATATGAGTACCTTTGGACAAATGATCAAAGTATCACTATTTGGAGAGTCTCATGGGAAAATGATTGGGATCACCATTCACCACTTACCTGCAGGATTACGCTTACCCATTAAAAAAATGTCAGAATTATTGACAAAAAGAAGGGGAAATACTGCCCTATCAACTCCAAGAAGAGAACCTGATCCTTTTGAGATTATTAGTGGTTATTTTAAAGGATACACCACCGGTGCCCCTTTAACAATTGTTATCCCAAACCAAGATACACGTTCAAAAGATTATACCCCAGAAATATTACGTCCTTCTCATGCAGATTTAACTTCTTGGGAAAAATACCAAGGTCATCAAGATTATCGTGGGAGCGGCCACTTTTCAGGTCGATTAACCGCCATGATTGTCATTCTTGGTGCAATAGCCGAAGACTTATTACTAAAAAAAAATATCTATATCGGTTCTCATCTTGCTAGCATTCATATACATGAAGATGATTTGTTTCCTACAAACATTTCTTTGGAATTAATTAAAAGGCTTAATGAAAGCCATTTCCCACTAATCAATGAAGAAAAAGAAGAGCTCTTTAAACAAACTATTTTATCTGCTAAAGATCAAAAAGATAGTGTTGGTGGTCGAATTGAAACAGCGATTATTAATATTCCTAGTGGTTATGGAGAACCTTTCTTTGATTCTATGGAAAGCATTATTTCACATTTAATATTTAGTGTTCCTTCTGTCAAAGGAATTGAATTTGGTGAAGGATTTAACATCACCAAATTATATGGTTCAGAAGCCAATGACCCCATCGAAGTAAAAAATCAAAAAATAACAATGACAAAAAATAATTCCGGTGGCATTCAAGGTGGCATCTCCAATGGAATGCCAATTACCTTTAAAGTGGCAATAAAGCCTACTGCTTCAATCGGAAAACCTCAATCTACAGTCAATATCAAAACAATGGAAAATACAACCTTAGAGCTCGTTGGGCGTCATGATCCTTCAATCGTTCCTCGTGTATTGCCTGTAATTAACGCAATAACCGCATACGCCGTGTTAGAAATGATTTGTCGAAATGAGGGAATATCATGGATGATTTAACAATCTTAAGAGAAAAGATAGATCAACTTGATGATCAACTGTTCGATCTTCTTGAACAACGTTTCGCACTTTCAAATCAGGTAAAACATGTCAAACAACATGCAAATATCAATATCTTTGATTCCTCACGTGAAAATAAGATTATACATCGTATTCCTAATCTCTCTTATCAAAAAGAAATTCAAGAAATCTATCAAACTATTTTTCGTTTAAGTAAAGCGATTCAAGAGAAGAAGAATTAATATGCATGGTTTATTAGGAAAAACATTAAAACATAGTTTTTCAAAAAAAATACATGAGTCTTTAGGAACTCCTTATGAACTTTTAGAAACGGATGATTTATCCCTTTTCTTTGAATCAAAGGATTTTGATGGAATAAATATCACAATACCTTATAAAGAAGAGGTTATCTCTTATTGTGATGTGATAGACCCACTTGTCAAGCGTACAAACAGTTGTAATACAATTGTAAAAAAGGATGGTCTGTTGTATGCTTATAACACAGATTACACAGGATTTAAGGAATCATTGTCTTTTCATCACATAACATTTGAAGGAAAAATGATTGCCATTATTGGAAACGGTGCAACCTCAAGAACCATCAGTGCACTCGCAGAAGATTTAGGCGCAAAACAAATATTGGTTTTTGCTCGTCATCCTAAAGATAACGAATATTCACTAGATCGTTTTAATGACTACAAAGATATTTCGATTATGATCAACACAACACCTGTTGGAATGTATCCAAACATTGGTGATTCTCTTCCATGCTCACTCACATCAATGAAAAACCTAAAAATTGTCATTGATGTCATCTATAATCCACTGAAAACCACACTACTTTTAGAAGCAGAAGATGCTGGTTTACAAACAATGAATGGATTATATATGTTGGTTGCTCAAGCAGCCAAATCATATGATCTATTTCACCATAAACAGGTATCCTCAAAACAAATTTTATCCTTGTATAGAGCATTGAAAAAAGAACAATCAAATATTGTTTTTATCGGAATGCCTAAGAGTGGTAAATCGCTTTATAGTAAGATCTACGCTGAAAAATACCATCGTGAATTATATGATATAGATACCCTTTTTGAAGCAAAGTTTCATATGGCAATTTCTACGTATTTTGACCAGTATAAAGAATCAAGTTTTCGAAAAGAAGAACAAGCAATCATCAAAGAAGTCTCTAGTTATTCAGGAGTTGTAATTTCTACTGGTGGAGGCGCAATTTTAAAAAAAGAGAATGTTACTAATTTAAAACATAACGGTATCATTGTGTTTATCGATGCACCATTAGATATTCTAAAGAATACGAAAACATTAATACATCGTCCTCTGCTTCAAAATGATGAAGCATTGGAAAATTTATATAAAAAGCGATATCAAAGATACTTAGATACTGCGGATATCGTGTTGAAGAAACAAACGTTGCATACATCAACAAATATCAATGCACTGGAGGCTCTCTTATATGAATATTTTGGTACTTAATGGTCCAAACCTAAACTTATTAGGTCATAGGGAACAATCTATCTATGGGACCAAGACTTATGAAGATTTAGAAGATTACTTACATTCTTTAGAAAAGGTCTACAATGT
>DFNN01000135.1 GCA_002376065.1 Caryophanales bacterium UBA3566 | reverse complement strand
TTCATTAACAATTTCATATTACGAACTTCAGATTCTTTTATTTGTGCAAGTTGGTTATAGAAGAATGTTTTTCTTTTTATTAAAATAAAAGATGATAAAGTTAGCAATAAAACAAAAATAACTAAAAAAGCAATAATAAATCCTTCTTGAGGTGAAGCATTCCCAACTAGTGTAAAAATTTCTGAATACCCACTTAACAATATAAGTCCTGCGAAAAACAACAATCCACTGCTTAATAACATAGCTTTATAATCTTGATAAATAGCGGTTACAGCATATGCAATAAATAACGAAGTGAAAATGCTTGGAGTTTGAAACTGCAGTATTAGGACAATCGTCGCAATATAAACACCCATTGTATTTATATACATAGCGATTCTTAGATTATTGTATTGATCACCATCATATGAATAAAAAGTGATATTAATAATAATTAGTGTATAAAAAAGAAGCATAATAGGAATCATTGAGTTACTTTGAACATCCAATCTAATTAGAAAATACAACACAACAAAAGAGATTAAAAACATCATCATATTTACAATAATTGTTTTTAATTTAAGATGTTGTAGTTCAAGATGCTCTTTATACTTTTCCAATTGTGAATACTGATATTTTTTTGTAAATTGTGCCATGTTATCACACCTTATAAAGGATTCTTTTTAATTTGGCTATATTTTCTAGGATAAATACTTTTAGTTTTTTCTATTTTTTTTATATCAATTAATGCTCTAGATTGTTGATTTAGTTCATATGTTATTACTTTGTCTATTGTTCCACCAAGTATCTTTATTGCATTCATACTTTGGTCTAATTCTTCTTTGTATTTAGGACCTTTTAATGCGATAAAATCGCCTCCAACCCTAGCAAAAGGGAGACACAGTTCTGTCAATAATTGCATATTAGACACAGCTCGCGCTGTTACAACATCAAAATGATTCTTAAATAAAAACTCTTCTGCTCTACCATGAATCAGCTTAACTTGTAAATCTAGTTCTGCTATTAAGGATTCTAAAAAATGAATCCTTTTTCTCTGTGCATCAATAATAGTTATTTTTAGATTAGGAAAAGCGATGAGTAATGGTATTGATGGAAATCCAGCTCCACTTCCAACATCAAGCAATGATTCATCATTAAGCATTTTAATTTTTGAGAAGCATAAACTATCAAAAAAGTGTTTAATATAAACCTCTTTTTCTTCTGTGATAGCCGTCAAGTTAATTTTATTATTCCACTCAATTAGATGTTCATAGTATCGTTTAAAAAGTTCCAACTGATGGTCATCTAAATTGATTCCAATTTCTTCTGCTAATTCCTTAAAATATATTTTCATACAGTCACCCTACTATATTTTATCACATTTGCCAAGGTTTTAAAATAAGATAAAAAAAGATGACTATGTGATTTTTTCAGCTCACGTCATCTTTTCTTGTTATAGATTATTGATTGTTTTGATATAAATCAACAAAATCGATATATCAGCTGGATTTACTCCACTTATTCTAGAGGCTTGACCTATTGTTAAAGGTTTAATTCTTTTCAATTTTTCTTTCGCTTCTAGTGCTAAGTTATGAATAACGTCATAATTTATATCCGCTGGTATTTTGTAGTCGTCCATTTTCAATAATTTTTCTGCTTGCTTTTGTGATTTTGCAATATACCCCTCATATTTAATATCAATTTCAGCTTGTTCTTTTTCTTCAAAACTATACTCACTTAAATCAATAAAATAGTTCATGTGTTCTATTTTTATCTCAGGTCTTCTCAGCAATGCATAAAGTGATGATTTCTCCTTCAATTTGGTAGAGTGAATCTTCTCAAAGTATTCATTCACTTCTAATGTCGGAGATATATAATAATCTTCTAAAATTGATTTTAGATTTGAAATTTTATCAATCTTTATTTGATGATTTTGATACTGTTCTTTGGTAATCAATCCTATTTGATACCCGTAATGACGAAGTCTAATATCGGCATTATCGTGTCGTAATAGAAGTCTATATTCTGCTCTAGAAGTTAATAATCTATAAGGATCATTGACACCTTTCGTCACCAAATCATCAATCAACACACCAATGTAAGCTTCATTCCTTTTTAATACCAATGGTTCCTTATCTTGTAATTTTAAACACGCATTAATTCCTGCCATTAATCCTTGACAAGCTGCTTCTTCATAACCACTTGTTCCATTTACCTGCCCTGCAAAATATAATCCAGGATAATCTTTACTCTCAAGTGTTGGATACAATGTACGAGGATCGATGGCATCATACTCGATAGCATATGCATATTTTGCTATTTCCGCATGTTCTAGCCCGCTTATGCTCTTAATCATTCGATCTTGCACGTCATGTGGCATAGACGTAGAAAATCCTTGTACATACATCTCATCAATCGATAGACTCTCAGGTTCTAGGAAAATTTGGTGCCTTTCTTTATCTCTAAATCTAACCAACTTATCTTCAATAGATGGACAATATCTAGGTCCAACACCCTCTACAGCCCCACTATACATCGATGATTTTTCTAAATTCAATTCAATAATATTATGAGTTATTTCATTTGTATAAGTTAGATAACAAGGTTCTTGTTTGTTGATGTCTTTGTAATAAATATTATCAAAGCTAAATGTACGTTCAACTTTATCTCCCTCATGTACTTCGGTCTTGCTGAAATCAATTGTATCTCTTTTAATTCTAGGAGGTGTTCCTGTTTTTAATCTTGTTGTTTTAAATCCGAGTTCGCGTAACTGAGTACTTAAGTTCATTGATGCTTTTTCTTTATCTGGTCCTTCATTTTTTACAGTATCACCAACAAGAATCTTCGCTTGCATGTAAGTACCTGTAGTAACAATAACTTTTTTTGATTTAATCTCTGTCCCATCTTCTAAAATAACACCAGATACGATTCCATCGTTAATGTATAATTTATCAACATAAGCCTCAATTACCTCAAGATTGTCTTGCTGTAATATCGTTTTTTTCATTTCTTTAGGATATTCAACTTTATCACTTTGCGCTCTTAATGCTCTAACGGCAGGCCCTTTTGATATATTTAATAGACGCATTTGAATTTGAGTTTTATCAGCAACTTTCGCCATCTCTCCTCCTAATGCATCAATTTCTCTCACAACTATTCCTTTTGCTGGTCCGCCTACAGAAGGATTACATGGCATTGAGGAAATCATATTGATGTTTCCTGTAACCAATAACGTTTTTTGATTCATTCTAGCAGCAGCTAAACAAGCTTCACTTCCTGCGTGCCCACCACCAATGACTATTACATCATACATACTATCACCTTTTTCATACTAATTTTATATTGTAATCACATATATGTAAAGTACATTACTTGTCAATTGTTTATTATTTTAACCAATTAAGATATAATGGCTATAAGGAGTGATCTCTTATGGATACCAAACAAATACTTATTATAGAAGATGAACCAACAATAAACCGAATCGTCGCAAGTTATTTTGCAAAAGAAGGTTTTGTTGTATTTTCTGCAAAGAACGGATTTGAAGGACTCGAAATCTTTAATCGCGAAAAAATAGATCTTATTTGTTTAGACATTATGATACCAAGAATTGATGGTTGGAACGTTGCAAAAACCATTAGAAAATCCTCAGATGTCCCAATCATCATAATGAGCGCTCTTTCAGAAGAGGAAGATGTTTTAAAAGGATACTCCCTCCAGGTAGATGACTACATAACAAAACCTTTTAATCCAAAAATTTTGGTAGCAAAAGCAAAAAACTTACTAACCCGAACCACTATATCAAATGCAAAACAAAACATCCTTAAAGCAGGATTCATAAAACTAAATGTTGAACAATATAGAGCCTATTATAAAGAAGACGAACTGAATTTATCAAAAACTGAATTTGAACTATTGAAATATTTTGTAAAACACCAAGGAAAAATTTGTTCAAGATCATTACTACTTGACGAAGTATGGGGAATTGATGTCTATGTTGAAGAGCGCATTGTCGATACCTATGTAAAGAAATTGCGTAAACATCTCAAAGAAAGCGACCATTATATTCAAACTGTGTTTGGTGTTGGATATAGGTTTGAAACTCTCGATGAATAACTTAAAGAAACTCTTTAATCAATTGAAAACAAAATTCCCTTTCATAAAACTTAAAAAATACAAATTTTCTTTGTCTACACAGATCATTTTTACTTTATTTTTAGTCTTTGTCTCTTTTTTTACTTTGCAAACAATACTCAATTCTCAGTTTTTCCATAATTATTATAGTGACAAGGAATTCGATAATGTCAATGAATCAATCTTAACTTATGTTGAACAAATGAACAAATCGGATAATGACTATTTTGAAGAGATGTATGGCTTTGTCACTTCAAAAAATGTTTACTCAATTATCACAACAAAAACATTTCGAATTCTCGAATCTTCTTACACAGACTATACCATAAACATCACGGCAAATAACGATGTTGAATATACCCTACTAATACCTAATAATACATTAGAATTTAACCTTGAAGAAACTCTTTCAATCGAGTTATCACTTTATAACGAAGAGTATTATTATCCTTACGAGATTCAACGTAACGGTATATTTGTTTATCAAAACAGTACTCCTTGTCTCGATAACTCCTGTTTGGAAATTACCGGAGTAGTTACTGAAATAAGTCGACCGAATAATCTGAACTATCAATTTTCAGATAATACCATTGTGCAAACCGAACTTTCAAAACTAGCCAATGGTTATATTGATTTTTCAGAACATCAATATTCTGATGGATATTGGTATAAATCAACAGATAATGCGATTGATACTTTGGTCTTTATTCACGAACTAAAGAACTGGGATTACATCATCACAATTGTCCCAATTGAAGATACAGGATCTATTATTAACATCGTATCCCAATATAACTATTACGTATATTTAACAGCCATCGCAATCATCTTTTTATGGAGTTTCCGATTGTCTTCGATTATATCAAAACCAATTCAAAATATTGAAACAGTCGCAAAAGACATTGCAAATTTAAAATTCGATGTCACGGCGAATGAATACAACAACAAAGAAAATGCCTCTTTATCAAATAGTATCAACTTAATATCGAAAAACTTAAAGAACGCACTAGATACTTTAAATAATAAAAATGAAGAATTGACTCAACTATATGAAGAACAATCAAAACAAGTAGAATTAAAGAAACGCCTTGTTTCATCAATATCTCACGAGCTAAAAACCCCATTAATGATTATCCAAGTCATTATACAAGGTATTTCTGATGGTGTCATTGATGAAAAGGATATGAAAGAAGAACTGTCTACTGTTTTATCAGAAATAAATAAGTCATCAATGATGATTCAAGATATGTTACAAATTTATCGATTAGATGACTCAGAAACGTTATTAGATATATCAGAATTCAATATAACAAGCGAAGTGAAACGTCTTCTCAATGATTTTGATCAAATCATCAAAAAGCAGGATTTGATTATTGAATTCTTTGGCGAGGATATCTACATTGATGCGGATGTAAAATTGGTGAGGAGGGTTATCTCAAACTTTATCACAAACGCCGTAAGATACACCCCAAAAGGTGAAAAAATTCAAATAAATTTGTCAAAAACATCCAATGAATTTACTTTCGAAATTTTAAACTATGGTGTAAACATTCACAACAAAGAAATCAATAATATTTGGTTACCATTCTATCGTGGAACACAGACGAATTATGCTGACAACAAACAAATCGGAAGTGGAATCGGGCTATATCTTGTCAAAGAAATTTTAAAAGCCCATAAAGCCGATTTTGGCATCAATAATGTCAACAATGCTGTTCGAGCATATTTTACTTTCACAATAAAAAATGATTCTTTAGATACTTAAGAATCATTTTTTTATTAACCCTAATTTTACAAAAGCATTGAATATACCATCATTTGTTACATCATCCGTAACAAAGTCTGCTTTCTCTTTTAATGCATCATTCGCATTTCCCATTGCGACACCAGTATGAACATATTCAATCATTGAAATATCGTTATACCCATCACCAAAAGCAATAGTATCTTCAAGATTTATCTTTAATTGATCCACCACCGCTCTCACACCTTGTTCTTTCATTCCATTTCCTTGCACAACATCTAAACCAAATTCATTAGCTTGACTGAAATGAAAATATGGAAACTTATCTTCTAAATCTGAGTAATCTCCTATATACATTAAATTCATTTGATAGACTTTATGTTTTTTGTGATAATCTTTTTGAACTTTGGTGATACCTAGATGAAATGTATCTAAAAATTTGTCTGTGATGCTACTAAAATGAGAATTTAATACATATGCTTCTGGCGTCTCAAAAGCAACATCAATTTTCTTTTGATAGATATATTGTACAAACTCATCAACATAATCCTCATTCATGAACTCATTACGGATTATGTTGTCATGCAACACTACCAATTTACCATTTGCGGCAATATAATTATGAATGTTAAGTCTCTTCTCAATCCCCTTAAAAAGAGCTGGAATCCGTCCTGTGCAAATAAAGAGTTCATGTCCTTCAGCTTGCGCCTTTTCTATCGCTTCTTCCGTTGATTTTGGAATATCGTTTGATTCATGATCAATTAAAGTTCCATCCAAATCTAAAAATATATATTTTTTATTCATTATTAACCTCATCTCCAAACTATATAATACGTCCTCTTCCCAAAATTATCAACTATTTTAAATCATCAAATACTTGATTAATTGATAATGAGTCGATAAGAACTCTTTTCGAATACGATAAAAAACAAAGTGTTTCTTTTGAAACCCTTTGATAATCTTTTTATCAGTTAGTATTTTTAAATGTCTTGATGTATTTGCTTGCTTTAGTTTCGTCAAAGCAATGATTTCAGATACATTTAACTGTTCATACTCTAACAAAGCATGAATGATTTTATATCTGTTTTTATTGGATATAGTCGCCAAAATATCTCTTTTATCCACAATCAACTCTCCCTTTTATATTATTATTAAATAATATTACTATATAATAATGTAAAAGTCAAAAAAAACATCTCTTATCAAGCATCCCCACCCACATAGATAGAAAACTTAAGGCTGCTTCGTTCCCGATCTGACCTGATTCATTACGACCTATTGGATGAGGATGATTGATAAGAGATATCCATTGTTATTTACGTATTTTACGGAAAAATTCTGTGACAACTTGTCCGCATTCTTCTTCCATAATACCATATTCCACATCTACTTTGTGATTAAATGTTTTATCAAATAAATTTACCACACTTTGATGAGTTCCTGATTTTAAATCTTGTGCACCATAAACAAGTTTACCTATTCTTGATTGAATAATTGCGCCTGCACACATTGGGCACGGTTCAATTGTAACATAAAGTGTACACCTGTCAAGTCTCCAACTCTTTAACTTTTTATTAGCCTTTTGGATTGCTAATAACTCAGCATGGCCTGTAGCCAAATTTGACTTTTCGCGTAAATTATGGGCTTTTGCAATTACTTTATCATTTTTTACAATTACTGCACCGATTGGGACTTCCTTTTTTTTTGCTGCTTTTTTCGCTTCTTTTAAAGCAATTTTCATGAATTTCTCATGATTCATTACAACACATCCTTATATGGACGTGGTTTCTTATAAACTTTATGACAGCTTCTACATCTAGCCTCGTATGATTCTTCTGCTCCAATTAAAACAATTGGATCATTATACTTGGCTGGTTTCCCATTGACCATTCTTTGAGTTCTAGTTGCAGGAGAACCACATTTGACACAAATTGCTGTCAGTTTAGTAACATATTCAGCAATCGACAACAACTTCGGCATAAAGCTAAATGGCTCTCCACGAAAATCACGATCTAATCCGCTCACAATTACTCGTTTTTTTTGATTTGCTAAATATTCAATTATTGAAACAGCTTCTTCATCCAAAAACTGTACTTCGTCAATCGCAACAACATCTGTTGTTTTATCTACATACTTAAATATATCAATTGCTTTTGATATATTGACAGATTTTGTTCGATTATTATTATGCGATACTACTTCTCCCTCACTAAATCGATTGTCGATTAGGGGTTTAAATACAACAATATTTTTACGTGCATACTCAAGTCTTTTTACACGTCTTAATAATTCTTCTGTTTTCCCAGCAAACATCGGTCCACTTATGACCTCTATCCACCCATCCTTTTGATTTAGATACATCAGATTCACCTCATTTTTGATATTCTTATCATACAATACACTCCAAGAAAACTCAACTATGAATTGAAAAATCTCATAATTATTATTAAGAATTATTATATATTATATTTTGTTCATAATTGTAAAGGCGAAATTCTTCTTTTTTGATTCTTTAAATGGCCTTACAAAAGCCTTTATTTTTATTTATAAAGTTTAAAAATTAACTGGAATTTTCTTCTCATAGACTTTATAAAAAATTACAATTATGTTATAATTGTTTGGAATCTAAAATAATATTTCAGTAAGGAGAAGATTATGGGTAAGAATTTTGAAATATCCGAAGACAAAAAACAAGAATTACTTCAAGAGATAGATGAACATCTCAAAAACCCTGGACCGCTAATGCCAATACTGCATTCAGCACAAAGAATTTTTGGATGTATTCCTTTAGAGGTGCAAAAAATCGTCTCAGAAGCAACGGGTGTAACCATTGCTGAAATCAACGGTGTAGTCACCTTTTATTCAAGTTTTACAATGATCCCAAAAGGGGAACACACAATTGCCGCATGTTTGGGTACTCCATGTTACGTTCGTGGAGCACAAGTAATCTTAGATGCTGTAAAAAAAGAATTAGGACTTGAAGTTGGTGAGACAACGGAAGATGGTTATTATACTTTAGAAGCAATACGTTGTATTGGTACATGTGGAATGGCTCCAGTAATGAGTTTTGACGAAGATGTACATGGTGAAATGACAATCACAAAAGCAAAAAAATTGATCAAAGAATATAGGAAAAAATAATGGAATTAAATGACGTTTTAACTCTTTTAGAAGCAAAACAATTTAATTTGGAATGTCCACAATGTGTCAAAGAAATCAATTATGCTTTTGTTTGTGATTTGATGAGTGATGCTCTTATGTTACTCAAAAAAATGCCTAGCCATATTGGAGCTCATGGTGCACTTGTTACTGGTTTGGTGACAAATCAAGCTTTGCGTACAGCAGAAATACTAGATTTAGAAACAATAATCTTCGTTCGAGGAAAAACTCCCTCACAATCAGTTATTGATTTAGCTGATGAAATCGGCATTACTTTGATTGGTACTGCTTTAACAATGTATCGAACAAGTGGTTTATTATTTATGAACGGCGTTAAGAGCTACGAGTCTGTTCTCGAGGAAGAAAATTCTTGAGTGATTACTTAGAAGAGTATCCAATTGAACGTAATGATATTGGAAACGCTGGGACCATTGCAAGTTTGACTAAGCGAGAGTTAAAAAAACGAGGATTTAGTCCCCAATTTATCAAGCGTGTAACCATCGGTGTGTATGAAGCTGAGATTAATGTTGTTATCCACTCCTATGGTGGTAATGCGAGAATTCATATTGGTGATGATTTATGCGAAATCACTTTTTGCGATCGAGGACCAGGTATACCTAACATTGAAAACGCAATGCAAGCTGGATTTTCCACTGCTAGTCCATATGCAATTGAAAATGGATTTGGTGCTGGAATGGGATTACCAAATATCAAAGCTGTTTCAGATGAAATGACATTAGAATCAAATGAAGAAGGAACCCAACTGTTTATGAAATTTTACACACAACAATAAAAAAAGTATGGGAAGTGTATATTCATGACCACAAATGATATTGCCAATCATGAGACTTTCACACTTATTAATTCAGTTCACGATTTAACAAAAACCGTCAACAAACTATTCGCATCAGATTTATTGAGCAATGTAATGGGACAAACTGAAGAAAATGATTGTTTAATTACAATGCTCAATAATATTAACGTTATCGGTGTCGCTAGTTTAAACGATCTTTCTTGTATTGTTTTTACACAAGGAATTACTGTAAAAAAAGAACTGATTGATAAAGCAAACGAGTTAAATATCCCACTATTTACAACTACTTTCTCAACCGTTGATGCAATTATTGCGCTTGCAAAGTTGGATGGAAAATGAAACTCTTTTATGATTTGCACATCCATTCCATTTTATCCCCTTGCGCAGATGAACTTATGACCCCCAATAATGTTCTAAACATGGCAATGTTAAAAGGTCTTGATATTGTTGCAATTACAGACCACAATTCAACTAGACAACTACCTACAATTAGACAGTTAGAAGATTCTTATGATTTCTTATATATTCCAGCTGTTGAAGTGACTGTAAATGAAAATTTTGATGCACTATGCTATTTTCGTACATACGAAGATGCAGCAACATTTGATCAATTTTTACAAGTCCATCTCGATGGAGAATGGAAGAATTTTTCTGAAAGTGATCAAGTAATTACAGATGTTTATGATACTGAAATAGATACTGTAGAAAGACCACTGACACATACTAGTATCGCTTATAAAGACTTAATAACCAAGGTTAGAAAACTTGATGGTGCAATCATATTAGCTCATATTGATAGGCCTAGTCAGACACCTTTAGATACTTACTCTTTAGAAGAACTTGAATTTGATGGCGTAGAATTGCAAAGTCAAAACATCGATCCCTTCTTAAAAAAATATCCTTCTTTAACCCAATATAAAATCTTTCATAATTCTGATGCACATTCTTTACCAATGATTTCAGAAAAAACCAATTATATTGATTTAAAGGAAAAAACGATTGATGCATTTTTCGATTATTTAAGAGGTGAAAAATGATGGAAGAATTGTCTCTTCATATATTAGATGTTTGCCAAAACTCTATCAATGCAAATGCCTCATTAATCCAAATTTTCATAGTGGAAAACACCGAAAAAAATAGTTTATCTATTGAAATTATTGATGATGGACATGGTATGAATGAAGAAACTTTATCTCATGTATCCGATCCTTTTTATACCACTAGAACAACAAGAAAAGTTGGTCTGGGTATTTCCTTATTCAAAATGTCAGCAGAAGCGACCAACGGTACACTAAAGATTGAATCAAAAGAACAAATAGGTACAAAAATTAAAGCGACATTTGAGTTAGATCATATTGATTTGGCTCCGCTTGGAGATATCGAAGATACATTAGTTATATTAGCTTTAAATGATAAATTCATTGATATATTTTATAGTCACCAATATAATGAAAATAGATTCGAATTTGATACTAGAAAAATTCGAGAAATATTAGAGGATACACCATTCACTGCGCACGGAGTAACGCAATGGATGAAAGAATATATAAGAGAAGGACTTAACAATATACATAAGGAGGAAACAAAATGAAATCTTTAGATGATTTAAAAAAGATTCGAGATAATGCACAGAAGAAAGTAACAATGCGCGGGAAAAACGATGGTATTCGTGTTCTTGTTGGTATGGCTACTTGTGGAATCAGTGCTGGTGCACGTCCAGTAATGAATAGGTTTGTTGAAATAGTTGATAAACAAGATCTAGAAAACGTTACGATTACACCTGTAGGGTGTATCGGTGAGTGTGCTATTGAACCAATCGTTGAGGTACTAATTGACGACAAAAGAACGACTTACTGCAAGGTTGATGTTGATGGAGTAGATCGTATCATAAAAGAACATATTATTGGTGGCAAAGTTGTAGATGATTATGTCATTGGTAAATATAGAATATAGGTGGTGAGAAGATGTTAGAAAGAGCACACGTTCTAATCTGTAGTGGTTCTAACTGTGTCTCACGTGGTGCGAAAACGTTGCGTGATGAGTTTGAAGAACATTTAGACAGACTAGACATAAGAAGTGAAATAAAATTGGTAAATACAGGGTGCGTTGGGTTATGTGAGCAAGGACCTTTTGTTATCGTATATCCTGAGGGTGTTTTTTATGCACAAATCAAACCAAAACATATAAAAGAAATTTGTGAAGAACATCTATACAAAGGTCGTATAGTAGAAAAGCTTGTTTTTAATGATGCATTAACAGAAACCAAAGAAGTTCTTGCATTAGATGAAGTTCGTTTCTACAAAAAACAATATAAAATTGCAATGCGTAACTGTGGATTTATCAATCCTGATGATATAGAAGAGTATATCGCAAAAGATGGTTACCGTGGTTTAGGTAAAGCATTACTTGACATGACTCCTAAAGAAGTTATTGATGAAATGACTGAATCAGGTTTACGTGGTCGAGGTGGGGGAGGATTCCCTACTGGTGTCAAATGGGGCTTTGCTTATAACAACGATAGCGATCAAAAGTACGTTATTTGTAACGCTGATGAGGGTGACCCAGGGGCATTTATGGATCGTGCCATTTTAGAAGGAGATCCTCACAGTATATTGGAAGGTCTAATGATTGCCGGATATGCAATTGGTGCAAGTAAAGGTTATATTTATGTAAGAATTGAGTATCCAACTGCAATTGAGAAATTGAAAAATGCAATCAAACAAGCAAAAGAACTTGGTTTGATTGGTAATAATATCTTTGGAACAGATTTTAGTTTTGATATTGAAATTCGTTTAGGTGCAGGAGCATTTGTATGTGGAGAAGAAACTGCATTAATCGCTTCTATTGAAGGTGAACGTGGTATGTCTCGTAATAAACCACCATTCCCAGCAGCTAAAGGATTATGGGGAAAACCTACAATCATCAACAACGTAGAAACGTTAGCAAACATTCCTGCCATCATGTTTAATGGCGCAGAATGGTTTGGCCGTGTTGGAACTGATAAAAACAAAGGAACTAAAGTGTTCAGTTTAGGTGGAAACATCGTAAATGCTGGACTCGTGGAAGTTCCACTTGGAACAACTTTACGCGATGTTATTTATGATATTGGTGGAGGAATTCCAAACAATAAAGCTTTAAAAGCGGTTCAAACAGGAGGACCTTCAGGTGGTGCTATTCCTGAACACTTACTTGATATTCCGATTGAATATGAAACATTAATTGATGCAGGTTCTATGATGGGGTCTGGAGGTATGGTTGTCATCGATGAAGACAGCTGTATGGTCGATATTTGCCGATTCTATTTAGACTTCACTGTTGACGAATCTTGCGGTAAATGTACTCCTTGTCGTGAAGGTACAAAGAAAATGCTTGAAATGCTAAACATCATTTCTTCAGGACATGGAACACTAGAAACAATTGATCAACTTGAAACTTTAGCAAAAATGGTTAAAAGTTCTTCACTTTGTGGTCTTGGACAAGCTGCCCCTAACCCAATTCTATCTATGCTAGATCATTTTAGAGATGAATTTGAAGCTCATGTAGTTGATAAAACATGTCCTGGTGGAGTTTGTAAAGCGCTAATCAATTTCTTTATCACTGATAAATGTATCGGATGTACAAAATGTGCTCAAAACTGTCCTGTTGACTGTATTTCAGGAACCATTAAACAATTACATACGATTGATCAATCGGCTTGTATCAAATGTGGCGCATGTCAAAACGTTTGTCCAGTTGATGCGATCATTACAACGTAGGAGGTTGAACAATGAAAAATGTGAAAATTACAATCAACGGTATTGAAACCACTGTCCCTGAAAACTATACAGCAATGCGCGCAGCAGAAGAAATGGGTTATAATATCCCTAGACTATGCTTTCTAAAAGATATTAACGAAACAAGTGCATGTCGTTTATGTGTTGTAAATGTAAAAAATATGCGAGGATTAAAAAACTCATGTACACTTGCATTACAAGATGGAATGGAAATTGAAACTGATTCAAAAGAAATTCGTGATTCTATTATACAAAACTTGCAATTACTTGCGAGTAATCATGTGTTTGAATGCTGGGCATGTGACCGCGAAACAAGTTGTGAACTACTTAATTTAATGCGTCGTTATGACGTTGATAATGTTTTCGGAGAAAACTTGCGAGATTTCTTTAAAAAAGACCGCCAAATAAATGACACTTCTGACTCGATTTTATTAGATAGTGGAAAATGTATTTTATGTGGTCGCTGCGTTAGTGCTTGTAAGCAGTTCACCGAATTAAATATTTTAGATTTTAATGAACGTGGAAATGAAACTTATGTTGGTCCAGCTTTATTTCATAGTATGGCTGATAGTGGTTGTATTGAGTGTGGAAAATGTATCGAAGTTTGTCCTGTCGCTGCAATCAAACCTAAACCTGAAGTAGATAATGTGTTATCCGCACTAGAAGATGAAACTAAAAAAGTAATTATCATTCCTTCTCCAAGTGTTGCTGTTACAGTTGCTGAAGATTTTGGAGCGAAATTAGGAGCAAACGTTGAAGGTCAATTAAACGAAGCTTATCAATTGTTAGGATTTGACGATGTAATGAATTATTCATTAGGTAAGGATTTATCAATCATCGAGGAAAGTAATGAGTTAATTGATCGTCTTTCTAAAGATGAATCTACTCCATTTTTGTCTTCAAATGCACCTGGATGGATGCAATACATCGAACAATACGAAGCAGATTATTTGTCAAACGTTACAAGTGCAAAACCGGCTGAGCTAGTTGCAGGTGCTCTTGTTAAACACTATTTTGCAGAAAAATTAGGTTA
Source organism: Caryophanales bacterium UBA3566 (assembly GCA_002376065.1). Lineage (GTDB taxonomy): Bacteria > Bacillota_I > Bacilli_A > Izemoplasmatales > Izemoplasmataceae > UBA3566. Next base: position 54,982 of record DFNN01000135.1, on the reverse strand, counting down.
CAACAAAGCAGACACAATTGTTGTAGCAGTTGTACCTAGAATTGATCGTAAACATGATGCAAAACGTTCTGGAAATAGTTATCGTGGATTAGCAGATGTTGATCATGTTATTACAACTAGTGAATTTGCAAGACTACTAAAACGTCAAGGAATTGATTTATTAGCTCTTGCTCCATCAAGCAAACCTCATGGAGAACTTGCAAGCAAGGTATTCAAGGAAGATGTATTACATCCTAATATTGGATTTGCTGAAGCTACTTTCAAGACTGCTTCTCAGTTATTGCAAGAAGATGTACAGGAAATGACTTTTACACCTTCAAAAGAGAACGAAAAAATTGAAGAGGCTAGCTATCATCTAAATGGTAAAAAAATATCTATCGCAAGAATCAGTCATGTGAAATCTATAAAAGAATTCTTTAGAGTATTAAAAGCGGTTAATAAGACGTATGATTATGTCGAAATGGCATCATCACAAAATAGCAACGTTGTAGGTGGTGGAAGTCCAATTCAACCATCAAAAGTACAAGATGGATTTAACGTCATTGGCTTACGTGCAGAAGCTTTAAACGACTCAGTTAATGATAAAGAAATTCGTTATAATTGTTATTCTGAAGAAGCATCAAATATCTATAATGACTTCTTCAAACATATTGGTTCTGAACTTGCACAAGATTTACTACATATTCAATATTCTCCAAGAAAATACTACAAAGATTAACAAAATTAAACGGCAAACAATAATCCAATTGTTTGCCGTATTTTTAAATCTATTTTTTAAAAAATAAAAGAGCCCAAATGGGCTCATATTTATTTTTATTCTTCTTCAGTATCATTATCAGACTGACGGTTATAACGTTTGTTGAATCGTTCAACACGACCAGCAGCTTGACCAAATTTTTGTTTTCCTGTATAAAATGGATGACAGTTTGAACAAGTGTCAACACGTACTTCATTTAATACGCTTCCACCTTCAAAAGTATTTCCACATGTTGTACAAGTAATGGTCACCGTTTTATAATCTGGGTGAATTCCTTTTTTCATATGAATTGCTCCTTCCGCCATGGCCTATGCCATAGTAAGTTTTAATTGCTAATAAATTATAACAAAGGTACATGTATTAATCAAGTGTTTTCACAACTATTTTTCTATTTTTCAATATCAATATACTTTCATATATTATAATATGCTATAATAACGAAGAAGGAGTTGATCATTATATGCGTTTTATTGATCCATCAATCATTACCGAGGCTATAAAAGATTCGGTAATAAAAATAAACTATGAACTAGATGATTCGTTAATCTCTTTAATTCAAAAAGCGAAAAAGAAAGAACGTTCAAATATCGCTTCTTCTATACTTGATGACATCATCGAAAATAGTGAAATAGCTAAAGAAGGTAATGTTCCATTATGCCAAGACACGGGTGTTGTTGTTGTTTTTGCTGAAGTTGGATTTGATGTTCATATAGATGGAAATATCTACGATGCTATCAATGAAGGAGTTAGACAAGGATACAGCGAAGGATATCTCAGAAAGTCTATGGTTAATCATCCATTTGAAAGAGTAAACACAAAAGACAATACACCAGCTATGATCCACCTTTCTTATGTAAAGGGTGATAAACTTACTTTGAAAATCGCCTCAAAAGGAGGCGGAAGTGAAAATATGAGCACAGTAAAAATGCTCACGCCCGCAGCTGGTATTGATGGCGTTAAAAAACTCGTGCTTGACACTGTTTTTCAAGCAGGAGGAAAACCATGTCCACCAATTATTGTCGGTATTGGTCTAGGTGGAAATTTTGAAAAAAGTGCAATCATCGCCAAAGAATCATTGTTAAGACCATTAGGAGATAAAAGTGATGATCCTATTATAGCTAGATTAGAAGATGAGCTTTATGATGAAATCAACAAATTAGGCGTCGGTCCTATGGGCGTCGGTGGTGACACTACTTGTCTTGCGGTAAAAATAAATTATCTTCCAATGCATATCGCTAGTTTACCAGTAGCAATCAACATTCAATGTCACTCTGCAAGACACATCGAGGTGATTTTATGATACGATTAAGCTCACCTATTAGTAATCACGACATCAATAACCTAAAAAGTGGTGACAAAGTACTAATTACTGGTACCATATATACTGCTAGAGATCAAGCACACATACGATTGTTAAATGAAAAAAATCTACCATTTCCGATTGAAGGAAGTATCATTTACTATGTTGGACCGACACCAAAAAAAGAAGGATTTGCTATTGGTGCGAGTGGTCCAACATCAAGTTATCGTATGGATGAAATGGCTGTACCCCTTATGGAAAAAGGATTAAAAATCATGATTGGTAAAGGTGATAGAAGTGAAGAATTTCGTCATGAAATGATGAAAAATAATGCTGTGTATTTAATTGCGACTGGTGGAGCAGGTGCTCTACTAAGCAGTAGAATTAAATCAAGTAAATTAATTGCTTATGAAGATTTAGGTGCTGAGGCGATCTATCAGTTAGAGGTAGAAGATTTCCCTTGCTTTGTTGCATATGATGTTCATGGACATAATTTGTTCAAAGATCGCTTATAAAAACTATATTAGATTTTCAATTATTTTATCAAAAATAGTCAGGAAAGGTATCAAAACAGATAAAAAGTTGCCTTTTAATGATATCAAAAAGGACATCACTTATAAAAAGTGTGTCCTTTTTTTTGTTTACTCTATTTCTGTACTGTTAAGTATACCTAATGGATCTTCAATCGTTGATACTTTGATATATTTATTGCTTACTGTATATAGATATTGATCGATAAACTTACTCTTATACACATAGATATTTTCTTCCGAATCTTCCTCGTGTTGCACAAATCCACCAAATGAAAACATTCCTTCATCATCTATATGAAATACCATGATCCCACTATTATAGTATTGGCCACTTTCACTAGAATAATCATATGAAGTAAACGGCAACGCGATTAAACCTTTCGCATAACTCAACAACAAATCTTTATGATTATATGTAACACTTGTATAAGCAAAACCAAATTCACTATACTCAAAAATAATTTCATCATGAACTAATGGGTTAGTTTTATCACGAATATCATAAAGTGATATCTTCACACCTTGTGTTCCACCTTTGGAATCTCCAAACCCTATCCCAAGCATAAAGTCTTGCCCGAATGGTTGTAAATAGGCACTAAATCCAGGTATTTCTAATTCACCTTCTACGAATGGATTTTCTGGATCAGCAACATTAATAACGTAAAATGGATCTGTTTGTTCAAATGTGACCAAATACGCATACTCTCCAACAAATCTCGTAGATTGGATCGTTTCTCCTGGTTTCCCGAGGTTTTCAAGTTCACTTACAATGTTTAATTCTTCATCTAAAATGTACAACCTATTATTGATTTCACCATCACCAAAACGCCATCTACTGGTCGTTGTTGTGATTCTTAAATACCCTTGATATTCATCCATTGAAAACTGATTTAAGGTAAATCCCTCAATATGAGCAAGATTTCTAAATGTCAAATCATATTCATCAATTGATAATTTTATAATCGCTGTTTTTGTTTCTGTTATCGGATCTTCTAAATTTACAACATCCGCCAAAGGAGAAAACATATAAACACTTCCGACCAAATAAATATTGTCATTAGAGACATATAAGTTATAAGCAGAGTCTCCCAATAAAATATTTTGATCCACTTCTTTGGTTCCTAGATTCAAACTATAGAACGTTAAAAATACATTTGGATTACTACCTTCTATGTAACGAACATCTTCATAATCAGCAACAAACTCTTGTTCATCCACATAGTAAGTTGGCAAGTATTCATCCATATTTATTTCCTCTTCTTCTGAATAAGGTAAATAATTAGATGTAATGATAATCAACTGATCTTCTATTTTTCTAGTCCCAATCATATTACCTTCAAAAAGGTAAGAATGATCTATTGTATAATCATTTTTCACATCATATACTTTAACTCCAACTTGACTTTGATAGTAATATCCGTAGTAATAATCACCTTCTGGTAAACCCACGTCATCATTTTGTTTCTCATCATATTGCATATAATCATATCCAATAACAACAAGATAATCATCATCAATATAGAGTCCTGTAGGGTTAAAACTATCTTCATAAGTGATTGTTTTGTAGTGCCCTAACACATCATATTCGTCTTCTAAAGTATAAGCCAATGTAATAACAATTTTATTCTGTTGAATAGTATAAATAAACTTCCCATCAGTCACAACGTTATCCATCTCATCTACACCTTCAACTTGATTGTTGGTATCAGAGTAATCATCACTGCCCTCTCCTCCTGCATCTTCAGATGCATCGGTTTCTGGTACAGCAGTAAAATCGTCTTCCATCATAGCAAAACCAAATAGATAATTACGATAGCTTGTTAAATATTTCTCACGGAAATCTTTTTGTAATTCGACAATTTGTTGTCCGTTTGAAATCTGTAAAAATTGATCATCAACAAACGCATCATCCGCTGATAATCTAATCCCCAAAAACAAACCTATAACAAGTACAGGAGCAAGCGCTAGACTTCCAATCATATATAACCTTTTATTGGTTGGTACTTCTCCATCATAATATCGTAAAGCTCTTTTTTTATGTGCCAGCAGATGGTTATAATGTATCTCTTTTACCATTTGCTTTCCTAGTAAAAACATCAACGTCAAAATCAATAATAATCCAATCAATAACAACGGGTTATTAAAAAGAAATAGCATAGAAAAACCTCCTTTATTTTTTCAAAGATTCTTTAAAGGATTTTAAATAACTTCGATTCACTTCAATGATGTCTTTGTTGATCATTTCAAGTTCGATTTTTGAATTGATGGCAGGCTTAATATAGTTTATTTTTGTAATATTAACAATTGCGTGTTTACTTGTTCTTATAAATCCTTTTTGTTCAAGCAATTCCTCTAACTCATATAACTTATATCTTACTATAAGTCTGGTCTGCAAAAGCACAGCGTGTAAATCATCACCTATAATGATAAAATACAAAATATTACGTGTATCCACACGTTTTTCTCCATGCTCATTGTAGCCGGTTATAAAAACCTCTTCGCCTAAGACTAAGTAATCAATTAGTTTATTGATTTCTGTCATATGATGTTCTTGAAACACAATTGATATCTTGCCATCTTCTGTAAGATCTTTGTCATCTGTCAATACATACTTGTATGATTTTGAAGAAGAAATATGTAATTTCTCTTTTACTTCTTTTTCATTCAAATGACGCATCTTGACTTGAAACATACCACCACTCCTTTAAAGACAACTCCAATGTATCATAAAGAAAAACAGCTGTCTATGGTATTTCTCTATCCTACATATATTGTACAACAAATTGCAGAAAAGAAGAAAAAAAATAGGGATTCCCCTATTTTTCATATTTTTTTAACGCCTGATATAACATTGATACTGGTAACCCCATTACATTATAAAAATCACCAGAAATTTCTTTTACAAATTTCGCTGCTTTCCCTTGAATAGCGTAAGCCCCAGCTTTATCTAGGTGTTCCTTAAACCGAATATATGTGTCAATTTCATCATCGTCAATATCTCGAAATACAACATCTGTCGTTGCATAAAAGATTTCTTTTTGGCTGTTGTGAATGATAGCAACGCCAGTAATGACCTGATGTTTATTTCCAGAAAGCAACTTAAGCATTTCTTTTGCATCTTGATCATCTTTCGGTTTTCCAAGCACATATTCTTGATAAACCACAATCGTATCAAATCCTAATACCAATGAATTCTCATAGTCCTTTGCCACATCTTTTGCCTTTTGAAGTGCCAAATCCATTGCCATATCATGAACTTCAAGATGATGATCAAAAATTTCTTCAACATCGCTTTTCGCAACAATAAAATCGTGTTCCAATAATGCCATTAATTCTTTTCTTCTTGGTGATTGACTAGCTAATACAATTTTATTCAAATTCAATATCCTTTCTTACTTTTTCATCTTTTACAAACAATAATAATACGACCGCTATCGCTAATGGAACAAGCAACAATAATACTGCTGTATTGATTCCCAAAGATTTTTGGAATGATGCGATAATAAATGGTGAGAAGATACCACCAAAGCGCCCAAATACACTAAAGAACCCAAAGAAATCATTGGCTTTCTCAATTGGCAGCATACGGGCAAAATAGCTTCTACTAACAGACTGTATACCACCTTGTGCTGTACCAATCAACGCACCCACGACCCACATTAAATATTTCGTATCATCACGGATTAAAAATACAAAAATAACACTAATTGCGTACATAAATATACCATAGTATATCATGTTTTTACCACCAAATTTAGCTGTTAATCTACCATAGATGATTGCAGAAGGAAAGGCGATTAATTGAACCATCACAATTACACCAAGCATCGTTGCGCTTCCAATACCTAAATCAGATCCAATGTTAGTAGCCAATCGAATAACTGAGTTAACAACATCTATATATAATAAATAAGCAATCAAAAACAAAAAGATGTATTTATATGCACGAATCTCAACAAACGTTTTACCCAATCTTTTTAAAGATTTACCTAATGATTTTGGTGTTTGTTCAATATTGTACATTTGATCAACATTTTTAATAATCGGAATAGAATATATTAACCACCATACAACAGCCACAATAAATGCAAAACTAATGGCAATATGGCCTAAACTTTCATCTAACATACCAAAAGTAACCAAAGCATAAGGGATAATTCCAATGAAGAACGGAATCAAACTTCCAATATATCCCCAAGCAAATCCTGTAGAACTTATTAAATCTAATCTTTCTTCATCCGCTACATCAACCAAGAAAGCATCATAAATAACATTGGTTAAATTATACCCGATACTAGAGATTGTAAAAATCACCAACAAAAGTAACCAGTCCAAGCCCGGAATCGCTATACCAAATCCTCCAATAATACCCATAAACAAAAATATTTTAAAGAATTTCTTTTTATTTCCACGATAATTTGACCAAGCACCCATAATAGGGCTTAACACTGCAACAGTTAAAGCTATCGCACTTGTAAGATACTTAAATATTCGAGATCCATTTTGCCACAATGACTGATATTGTGTTGTACCTGCATCAATGCCTGAAGCAACATGATCCGCCATATAAACGCCCTCATAAAGAATTGGAAATAATACTGTGATTACTGTTAAAACAAATGCCGAATTCGCTATATCATATAATACCCATGCTCGTTCTTTCTTGCTTAATCCTTTTAGTTTAAACATAGTCTTTCTCCATTCTTAAGTATATTGATTATATTATATCACAATAAAAACAATTCTCACGTTAATATTTGTTAATCAAAAATACGACTTACACACAAAATATTTAACATATGGTATAATATATGAAAGGTGATTCCTATGAATAGTCAACTAATAACATCAATCAAGAAGAAACATTTATTTGATAAAAATGAACCAATCATCATTGCGGTTAGCGGCGGCGTTGACTCAATGGTTCTTTTAGACGTCATATCAAAAGCCTACAAATCTAACCCTATTATTATTGCACACGTAAATCATAAGCAAAGAATCGAGTCTGATCAAGAATACAAAGCAATCAAAGAAGTTGCTATCAAATATAAATACCCTTTTGAAGGGTACACTTATCATCATCAAGGTAAAAACAATTTTCAAGCAGAATCAAGAAAAGCTCGTTACCAATTTTTTCACGGTTTAGCAATGAAGTATAATGCTAAGAAAATTCTTACAGCACACCATTTAGACGATCAAATCGAAACAGTTTTTATGCGCATCACAAGAGGTTCTTCTTTTTCTGGTTATGCTGGCATGAAAAGCCATATAAAAAACCGAAACATTGAAATAATCCGACCCTTTCTAGATATTCCGAAAGAGCAATTATATGCCTACGCACTTCAACATGATTTGCTCTTTTTTGAAGATAAGAGCAATATAGAAAATACTTATACTAGAAATAGATTCAGGAATCAAATACTCCCATTGTTAAAAGAAGAAAACCCGTCCTTCTATGAGAAAATGATTCAATTTACTCAGTATATGGAAGATACAGATGATATATTAAATCACGCCTGTAATTTATTTATGAAAGAACATTATATCTATGCCACAATCCCCATAAAAGCTTTTAATAAACTAGATAAAATGATTCAAATCAAAGTATTAGAACGCGTCATCAATAAAGCATCAAATGATACCGTTGAGGTTTCTTATAAACAGTATCAAAAGCTTATTGATCTTGCAAAATCTGATCAACCAAATCAATTTTATTCTCTAGGCAAAACTTATGAGTGGATTAAAGAATACGAGGTTTTTTACATCGAAAAAATACAAAACCATTGTCCTATAGATATAGAGATTCATCAAGTAGGAGAATATTTTGTAGATGATAATCGTAGTTTCATCTTTAGCTTTGAAAAATTAGAACATAATCATAGAAATTATTTTGAACTATGTTATAATGATAAAGTATTTCCGCTTTACCTAAGAAACCGTAAAAACGGTGATAGAATAAAGCTAAAAGAGGGTACAAAAAAAATAAAAGATGTATTAATTGATCAAAAAATACCACTATCAAGAAGAGATAAATTAATCCTTTTATCAGATCAAGAAATTGTACATTGGATTGTTGATGTCAAAAAAGGATACCAACAAAACAAACCAAATAAACTATATATATACGAGGTGAACGAATGTTAGATAATGATATTGAAAAAGTATTAGTAAGCGCAGAAGAGATTAAAGAGATTGCTGAAAAAATGGGTAAACAGTTATCTGATGACTATCGTGGACAATTTCCATTAGTCATTGGATTGTTAAAAGGGTGTGTTCCATTTATGGGAATGCTCGTAACTGAAATGGATATTCACGTAGAACTAGCATTTATGGATGTCTCTAGTTATCATGGTGGAATTGAATCTTCAGGGGACGTAAAGATATCAAAAGACTTAGATATTTCAGTTTCTGGAAGAGATATTATCATAGCTGAAGATATCGTAGATACAGGAAGAACCATCAAAGTCATCACAGAACTGCTAAAATATCGTGGTGCAAAAAGTGTAAAAATAGCAACGTTACTAGATAAACCTGCAGGAAGAGTCGTAGAACTTTCTCCTGAATATGTTGGAAAAGTCATTCCAAAAGAGTTTGTTGTTGGATTTGGCTTAGATTTTAATGAAAAATATCGCAATTTGCCATATGTCGGAGTATTAAAGCAAAGCGTATATAAATAAGGAGTGAAACTATGGCTGACAAAAAACAAATAAAACCTCCTCAAAGCCGATTCGGAAACCTCATTGTTATGGGGATTATCTTAGCTTTCATTGTAGCTATTGTATTTCGATTTACTGGTACTAGTGAGGAAGTAATTACCTATAATTATACTGATTTTGTAACAAAAATTGAAAACGGAGAAGTTTCTACAATTGAATCTACTCCTACACCAGGAGATATTAATGCTGGGGCTTATGAATTAGTTGGACAACTTAACAACGGAGCAAGTTATACCGTAGTCTTACCGACACAAGATTCTTTGCAAAATGTCATTCAACTTGCGAAAGATAACAATGTTGATTACACTCATGAACCAGGAGCTACTTATGGTTTCTTAAATATTATTGTGATTATTTTACCAATCATTATTTTACTCGTCATTGTTGGGTTCTTTATGCGTAGTGGAGGCGGAAACAAACAAGCGTTTGATTTCGGTAAAAATAAAGCTCGCTTAAATAAGGGAAAAACAACAACATTTGCAAATGTTGCAGGTGTAGATGAAGAAAAAGAAGAAATGGCAGAAATAATTGATTTCTTGAAAAACCCAAAAAAATATATGGCGTTGGGTGCAAGAATACCCACTGGTATACTATTAGTAGGTCCTCCAGGAACAGGGAAAACATTGCTTGCTAGAGCAGTTGCTGGAGAAGCAGATGTTCCATTCTATTCGATTAGTGGTTCTGATTTTGTTGAAATGTTTGTCGGAGTTGGTGCAAGCCGTGTCCGTGATATGTTCAAAACAGCGAAGCAAAACTCACCATGTATCGTTTTCATCGATGAAATTGATGCTGTAGGTCGCCAAAGAGGTACAGGTGTTGGTGGAGGTCATGACGAACGTGAACAAACCCTAAACCAGTTACTTGTTGAAATGGACGGTTTTGGAACAAATTCAGGAATCATCGTTATGGCTGCTACAAACCGTGCTGACGTTTTAGACCCTGCGTTATTAAGACCTGGTCGTTTTGACCGTCAAATAACAATTGGACGTCCTGACATCAAAGGTCGCCAAGCTATTTTAAAAGTACATGCAAAAAATAAAAAAATCGATCCAAAAATTACTTTCCAAGAAATTGCTAGAAGAACTCCAGGATTTACTGGAGCTGATTTAGAAAACTTATTAAATGAAGCCGCGTTACTTGCAGCTAGAGAAAATAAGCCATTCATCAAGATTTATCATATTGATGAAGCAGTAGACCGTGTAATGATGGGTCCTGCGAAAAAGTCACGCGTATTTACAAAACGTGAGCGTAATTTTATTGCCCACCACGAAGCTGGACACGCAGTATTGGGGATTAAATTAGATAACGCAAATATTGTTCATAAAGTAACAATCATTCCTCGAGGTGAAGCTGGTGGTTATGCATTAATGCTTCCTGAAGAAGAAGAATCATTCTTAATGACACGAAATAGTTTAATAGACCAAATAACTGGACTTTTAGGTGGTCGTGTTAGTGAAGAGATTATATTCAATGAAGTATCTACCGGCGCACATAACGACTTCCAAAAAGCAACTGAAATAGCAAGAGCAATGGTGACAGAGTACGGAATGAGTTCACTAGGACCAATCCAATATGAAAAACGTCGTGGTTCTGTATTTCTAGGTAGAGATTATGCTGTGGATAAAACTTTCAGTGATCAAGTGGCATTAGAAATTGATACTGAAGTTCGTAAAATTATTGATGAGTGTTATACTAATGCTAAAAACATTTTAACTGAAAACATTGATTTGGTTAAACGAATCGCAAAATATCTTTTAGAAGTCGAAACATTAACGAAAGAAGATATTTATGAAATCGTTGATACTACTCAACTTGGTTGGTGGGAAAAGAAAAAAGCGAAGCAAGAAGCTGCAAACGAACCAAGAGATAATTCGCGAGATGATAATGAGTCACCTCCAAATATCGTAACACCCAAAGAACCTGAAGAAAACAAAAAAGATGAAGAATAAAAAGGGGATTATTCCCCTTTTTATGCAAATAGGAGTACAAAATGAGACTAGATAAATTTTTAAAAGTATCAAGAATTATAAAAAGACGAACAATTGCAAAAGAAATCGCAGATAATGGTCGAATCGAAGTGAATAATTCTCTTGCAAAAGCAAGCACAAATCTTGAAGAAGGCGATATTGTTTCAATTCAATTTGGAAATAAGCTTCTTGTTGTAAAAGTCCTAGAATTAAATAGTTCAACAAAAAAAGAAGATGCTCAAAATATGTTTGAAATCATCGAAGAAAAGCGTATTTAGTGATTGCATTTTTAAAAAAATTCTTATATAATCAATGAAAAGGTGATAAAAATGAAAAAAACAATCATACTACTTTTATTTTTCCTTGCAGTATTTACACTCGCTGCATGCGGTGAAGACAATGAAACTACTTCGGAAAATGTTGTTTATGTAACTGTATATCCTATGGAATATTTGGTTAAACAAATCGCAGGTGATACTGTTGATGTCCAAAGAGTGCCAGGATCAAACACTCACAGCGATTCAATCGATTGGAGTGCAAAGGAAATCATTGATATGATAAACGCTGATTTGCTATTTTATGTAAATGCTGGTGTGGATACTTATATTCCAAACAACGCAGATACTACTTTTAAAGATGCAGATGTTGAATTAATTGATGTTTCTAAAACAATCACTTACAATCAAGTTTGCTACACACACACTCATGACCATGAAGAGGAAGAACATTCTGATGAGGAATCTGAAGTATGTGATCCAAATGCATTATCGGATGATCCTCATTTTTGGTTAGACCCTGTTCGTATGCTTGAAGCTGCAGAACTCGTTCGAGATAAATTGCTTGTTACTTTTCCTGAAAATAGTGAGTTGTATAATACGAACTTTACTGTTTTAAGTGCTGCACTTGAAAAACTCCATGAAGACTATCAAAGCATGGCTGATCAAGCTGTGAAACCTATCATTACAACATCTATGTTGTTCATGTATTGGCATGCTCGTTATGAAATTGAAATATTATCACTATCTATGAGTGCTCATTCTACTGAAGACATTCCAGGTGATATCATCGAATTCGTTGAAGAAGCACAGTTCCATGAAATTCAATATATCTTGTTCGAATCGAATACAAATTCTCCAGCAGGAGAACAATTGTTAGAAGCATTACAAGAAAATATGGAATCAGCTGATAAACTATTTATCTATGGATTAGGAAATATATCTATAGAAGAGCGAGATAGTGGAAAAACATATATGTCAATTATGTACCAAAATCTAGAAGTATTAGAATCCGCAACAAAATAGTACAACACTGTACTATTTTGTTTTATTTGTGTTATAATATAGCGATTAACGAGGTGAAAATATGGAAAAATTATCAGAACAAGAAATTGTACGCAGAGAAAAATTACAAGAATTGGTAGAACAAGGTGTAGATCCTTTTGGTCATCGATTCGAACGTAATGCATCAACAAAATCAATCCATGAACAATATGATCAATACACAAAAGAAGAACTTCATGAAATGGATATGAACCCAGTCCGTATTGCTGGACGTATTATGACTAAACGTGGAAAAGGAAAAGCTGGTTTTGCACATATCATGGATCAATTTGGTCAAATTCAACTTTATATTCGCCTAGATGAATTAGGTGAAGATTTATTTAACCTATTCTTAAAAGCTGATTTAGGCGACATTATAGGTGTTGAAGGAACTGTCATGAAAACTAGAACCGGTGAGCTTTCGATTCGAGTACAAAAATATACTCATTTGACAAAATCATTACGACCTTTACCAGAAAAGTTCCATGGATTAAAAGATATTGAAGAACGCTATCGTCGTCGATATGTTGATTTAATTACGAATGATCAATCTCGTGAAACATTTATTTTGCGATCACAAATTATCACTCATCTTCGACTACTTTTGGCTGAGCGAGGATATTTAGAAGTTGAAACACCAATCTTACATCCTATTTTAGGTGGAGCTTCAGCAAGACCTTTTACGACACATCATAACACATTAGACATGCCTTTATATTTACGAATTGCCCCTGAACTATATCTAAAACGTTTAATCGTTGGAGGTTTTGATGGTGTTTATGAAATAGGTAGAAACTTTAGAAACGAAGGTATGAGTCACAAACATAATCCAGAATTCACGATGCTTGAACTTTACCAAGCTTACGGAAATATGGAGACAATGATGGAGTTAACAGAATATCTAGTTTCAAGTGTTGCACGAAAATTGGATAAAGAAGTTGTTACCTACAAAGATCAAGAAATAAATTTGGTGAAGTCTTGGAAAAAAGTTCACATGGCTGATTTAGTTAAAGATGCAATTGGTATTGATTTTTGGGACAAAAACATCACGTTTAAAGATGCAAAATCATTCGCAGAAGATAAGGGTCTAGATGTACCAGATCATTACACTGGTACAGGGCATATCTTGAACCTTCTTTTCGAAGAATATTGTGAAGAAAAAATTATTCAACCTACTTTCGTATATGGACATCCTATTGAAATAAGTCCCTTAGCGAAAAAAGATCCAAATGATCCAAGATTCACAAGACGCTTTGAAATTTTCATTCATGGAAGTGAATATGGAAATGCTTTTAGTGAATTAAATGATCCTATTGATCAAAAGGAACGCTTTTTAAATCAAATAAAAGAAAAAGAACTAGGTAATGATGAAGCAAATGAAATGGATTTAGATTATGTAGAAGCACTAGAATATGGAATGCCACCTACTGGTGGAATCGGAATTGGAATAGACCGATTAGTCATGCTTTTAACTGGTTCAAATTCTATTCGTGATGTTTTACTATTTCCACATATGAAACCTAGAAGTAAATAGAACCAATCAATGATTGGTTCTTTTTTTTTCCATTATATTATGAAATAGTTCCTTAAATCGTTATAATAGATACTACAAAGGAGTGATAAAATGATCGTAAATAATATATATGAATTAATTGGTGATACACCCATCATAAAATTGGACGGCTTATGCGATGAAAATATGGCTGATGTCTACTTAAAATTAGAATGGTATAATCCTGGAGGAAGTGTGAAGGATCGGATTGCTATTCAAATGATCGATGCTGCTGAAAATCAAGGATTATTAAAAAAAGGACAGACAATCATTGAACCAACAAGTGGAAACACCGGTATTGGTCTTGCAATGGTAGCAGCTTCAAAACAATACCCAATTATTCTAACAATGCCTGATAGTTTAAGTATTGAAAGAAGAAAAATATTAAAAGGATATGGTGCAAAATTAATCTTAACACCTGCAGAAAAAGGAATAAAAGAGTCTATTAGAGTAGCACAAGAATTGGCAATAGAAAATGATTTCTTTATGCCAATGCAGTTTGAAAACTTAAATAATCCAAAAGCACACATGCTCCATACAGCTTTAGAAATCTATGAAGATTTACCAGATTTAGATTACTTTATTGCCGGTGTAGGCACAGGTGGAACAATCACTGGTGTAGGAACTATTCTCAAAGATAAGATTCCAAATATATCCATAAAAGCAGTCGAACCAAAAACATCAGCTGTACTAAGTGGAAAAGAGCCTGGTCCTCACAAAATCCAAGGAATCGGTGCAGGATTTATTCCAAAAATACTCAACACATCAGTCTATGATGAAGTTTTAACAGTTACTGATGAAGAAGCATTTTCAACTGCAAGAATACTTGCTAGAACATTAGGGATATTTGCTGGTATTTCTACAGGAGCAAATGTTTATGCAGCCTTAGATTTAGCTAAAAAAGTAGGTGCAGGAAAATCTATCCTCACGGTTTCACCTAGTAACGGTGAACGATATCTATCAACAGAACTTTTTAATGACTAAAAAAGTGTACAATCAATTGAAATTGATTGTACACTTTAATTTTTTGAAAATTCATCAATAAATGCGTCAACTAAATCTGCATCAAATTGAATATCTTTAAATCGAAATAACTCCTCAATTGCTTCATCCTTACTAATTTTTTTACGATAAATACGATCGTTTGTCATAGCGTCAAACGCATCTACTATCGACAATATTCGTGCATTTAATGGAATATCTCCACCCTTTAATTTTTTAGGATACCCTTCTCCATTCACCCATTCATGATGCGTTAAGATATCATAAGATATTGCTTCTAATTGGGGGATAGTACTAGCAATTCTAAAGCCAATCATTGGATGCTGTTTCATTTCTTCCATTTCACTAGAAGTTAGTTTATCTGGTTTTTTTAATATCGCATCATCTATTCCTATTTTTCCTATATCGTGCAATAAAGCCAATAATTTCAAATCATTTGTTTGAGCACTACTAAATCCCAATTTATTACCCATTCTTTCACACATATCTTGCATCCTTTGAGCATGCTGTTCTGTTTCATCACTTCTTTCAAAAAGTGTTGTTTGAAGTGACGTAATAAGTGAATTACTAGAACTGTGCGCTTGTAATAATTTATTTTTATTCATTCTAGCTTCTGCTAAGGAAGTTAATTCATTTATATCCTCGTTTACATCTGTAATGTATGCGAATCCAACTGATACTTCAATCGGCAATCCTTGATATGAAAATTGTTCTACTCGTAATTGTAACTCATCCATATTAGTATAAAGTATATCTACTTCAACATCTTCAAATAGAATCACAAATTCATCTCCCCCTAATCTAGCAATGAACTCTTCAGGGAAAATTTCTTTTAAAATATCAGAATATAAAGTAATGATATCATCACCTGCTTTATAGGAAAAGGCTTCATTATAAACGCGAAGACCATTAATATCTGTTAGAATAATACCACATTGCTTTTTTTCTTTCTGTAAATCATTAAGCTTTATCTCGTATTTTTTTCGCGTGTATAATTTTGTTAAGGAATCGTAGTTCGCTAAAATATCAATATCCTTTTTCGCTTTATCTGATAGATTAATCTCGTGTTTAATTAAATAATAGACAATTGTAGATGAGATTAAAACAAAGAAAATTCCTTTTATGGAGCTAAAATTTCGGAAATCTTCAATATCTTCAATGACCATAGTTAAAAAAGTATCTGATGAAAAAATCCAAATACTACTGAATAAAAAATACACAAAAGCAACTCTTAAAGCAGATTTGTATTTTCCTTGAAACATATTGATCACTTCCCTACATACTTCTATTATACACGAATAAAAAAACAAACAAATAATAAGAGCATATTATTTGTTTGTTAAACTGCAATCATCTTTACTTAAAACTTCGTTTTGAATAAATCTAGCTGGTAACCCTACGGCAGTAGTATATGGAGGTACATCCTTTAAAACAACAGCATTTGCTCCTATCTTAGCTCCTAAACCTACTTTGATGTTCCCTAATACTTTTGCACCAGCAGCAATCATAACATGATCACATATTGATGGATGTCTTTTCGAACCAGAATCATTCCCAGTTCCACCTAGAGTTACTTGATGGTATATTAATACATCGTCACCAATGACGGTCGTTTCTCCAATGACAACACCACTTCCATGGTCAATCATGAATCTTTTTCCAATAGTAGCTCCAGGATGTATTTCTATACCTGTTAAAAATCTTGCAAATCCACTTAGAACTCTTGCAATCATTTTCATTTTTATCTTCCAAAGAAAATGTGCTATTCTATAAATCCATATTGCATGTAATCCTTGGGAAGTCAACAAAATATCCAATATATGTCTAGCTGCAGGATCTTTTTCTTTAATTGATTTTATATCTTTAAATATGCTCATTTATATCACCTTTACTTTTACAGTTTAAAGCACTTCATTATACAATAAATATTGATATATGATAAGTAATATACTCATAATTATAGGGTGCTAAAAGCACCCTATAATCTATATTTCTTTTCCAATCACTAATTCATTTTCTTCATATAAGAAGATGCCAAATGACTCTGCAATTTCAACAAAAATATCAATAATAGATACATATTCATAATCGACGTCTTTAAATACTTTTTCTAAAACTGTATTCATCTGTTCTTTAATCAATAAGTCATCTCTTCGTCTTTCGACAATCATATTTTCAATAGACTCTTCTAATTCATTGAGTTCATCAATTTCAGAATCATATCCATGATTCTCTAAGTCATTTTTGATATCAAAAATATAAAGTAAGAACAACAACATTTCACTATACCCTATAAAATCATCACAAGAAGATTGAAACAACGTCTCATAATAAATTTTAATTACTTCAAATTGTGAATGTAGATAGTTAAATCCTACTTGGAAAATTGTTTCAGTATCTTCATCTAATACTCCACCTTCACAAACATTATTGTATAGGTGATTAAGGACACTATATACAGGTTCTAACCGCTCATAAATGACGCTGTTATTTTCATGAAACGTTTCAAAAATTTGATCGTTTTCCATCTTCCAAGCAGCAAAATCTTTTAATAATAGATTATCCAAATCGCAACACCCTTTTTACTGAAAATTAAATTATTATGCTTTGTTTACTGATCCAAACAAAGTCATTTTTTCAATTGTTTTATCGTATACTGCTTTTGTCCCTGGAGCTAACAATTTACGAGGGTCGAATCCCTTACCAACTTTGTCTTTTCCAGCTTCGATATATTCACGAGTTTTTTCAGCAAACACCCATTGACATTCTGTATTTACATTGATTTTAGAAACACCAAGTGTAATTGCGTCTCTAACCATTTGATCAGGGATTCCTGTTCCACCATGAAGTACAAGTGGCATTTTACCAGTAATATCTTGGATTTCTTTTAATACATCTAAACGTAATCCTTGCCAGTTATCAGGATAAGCACCATGGATATTACCGATACCTGCCGCAAGCATAGTCACACCTAAATCAGCAATCATTTTACATTCTTTAGGATCTGCAACTTCACCAGCACCGACAACACCGTCTTCTTCTCCACCAATTGATCCTACTTCGGCTTCAACACTGATTCCTCGTTCTTTTGCATATGCAACAATGTCTTTAGTTTTAGCGATATTTTCTTCAATATCATAATGTGATCCATCAAACATTACACTACTAAATCCAGCTTCAATACATTTTTTTGCGCCTTCATATGTTCCATGATCTAAGTGAATTGCTACAGGCACAGAAATATTTAAGTTTTCAATCATTCCTTTAACCATACCAACAACTGTTGAAAACCCAGTCATATACTTAGCTGCTCCCTCAGAAACACCTAGAATAACAGGTGATTTTGCATCCTCAGCTGCTTGTAAAATTGCTTTTGTCCATTCAAGATTATTGATGTTAAATTGCCCTACAGCATATCCTTCTTTGCGTGCAGTTTCTAACATTTCTTTCGCAGAAACAAGTCCCATTTTTAATTCCTCCTATTATTTAAAATCACATTTATTATACCTTAAAGGGTTCTTATTGTAAACCAATCAGCAAATGTACGTTATGAAAATGCTTTCAAAAAAAGCCACAAAATTTGTGGCTTTCAATTTTTATTCATCTCCAGCAATTGCAAGAGCTTTTATTTTTATAGATGGACTACCTATATATCCGAAATTCATTTTTAAATCATTACATACTTCCGTCACATCTTGTAATACTTCGAGGTAGTTACCAGCAACGGTAATCAATGATATTGGTCTAACTATTTTTCCTTCTTCAACAAGGTATCCTGAAGCCTGCAAACTAAAATCTCCACTTACAGAGCTTGTACCAGAATGAGTTCCTTGTAAATCGGATATGATCAAACCTTTTTTCATTGATTGAACAGATAAATCAAATGATGTTTTCCCTGGTTGAATATAGAAGTTTGTTGGGGAAATACCATTTCTAAAACCATTTCCTGTCGAACCTACTTCATCCTTTTTGGCTGTTTTTAAATTGTATAAGTATCCAGTAAGTTTTCCAGATGAAACCAATTCTTTGTATTTAGTCGCAACTCCTTCATCATCAAATGACCCAGATCTCGGTGACTTTTTCATAAATGGATCATCAACGATTGAAATGAGTTCTTTGCTAATTTTTTCACCAATTTTTCCTTTTAACAAAGAAACATCTTTTTGAACACTCTCAGCTGAAAACATTGAAACATGAGCTGCCAATAAACTAGCGCTAGCTTTGTTTTCTAAAATTACTTCATAGTCTCCAGATTTTATTGATTTAGCACCCAATGCATCTACTGCTCTTTTTGCGCCTTCTTTTGCAATGTTCTCAATGTCAAAATCCTCATACACGTTGCTTTGAACATACTCAATACCGGTTCTTTGATCTTTACCGTCACTCGCAATGACATATACCCCTGCAGTTGCACTATTTACAACCTTTGATAGGTCTAGCCCTTTACTATTTAAAATACGAACTTGATGTTTTACCTCTGAATAAAATGCTTGTACCATTTTGATTTTTTCATCTAATTTTAGTGTTTCCTTTTCTAAATCAAACGCCAAATCAATTTTTGTTTTCGCATCTACTTCTTCTAATTCTTTATTGTATAAATCATCAACATCTTGGTAAATACTATCTCCACCATAGATAAATACTTCATCTTCTGAATCTATATTGTTTGCCGATGCAATAACACTATCGACAATAAAATCAATAACATCATCATTAATGACTTCTGTTGATACGGTTCCCATTTTACCATCAAAAATCCCTTTTACACTTAATCCTTTGGTATCAGCAATCGTATAGTTTTCCAGTTCACCTTTTAAGACTTCAATATCTAATTTCGTATCGGCAACATAATGAACTTGAATATCTTCAATGTTCTTTTCTTTTGCTCGCTCAAATAATTTTTCGAAATTCATCTAATTCGCCGCCTTTCTTCCACCAACAGTGATTTCAGATACCCTGATTGTTGGTTGTCCTACATCAGTAGGAATACTTCCTGAGGCACTTCCACACATACCTTGCGCAGTCAATAAATTATTTCCTACCATATCTACTTTTAACAATGCATCTGCCCCTGTACCAATCAATGTAGCACCTTTTACAGGTTCTGCAATTTTACCATCACGAATCAAATATGCTTCACTTACAGAGAAATTAAAATCTCCAGTAGCAGGATTAACTGATCCCCCACCCATTTTTTTAGCATATAATCCGTACTCAGTTGCAGAAATTATTTCATCAAATGTTGATTCGCCATTATCTATATATGTATTTGTCATTCGAGAAGTTGGTGCATATCGATAAGACTCACGACGTCCAGAATTGGTCATTTCATCATTCATTCGGATGGCGTTTAGTTTATCAATCATGTATGAATTTAACACTCCATCTTTGATCAACACTCTACGTTTTTGAGGATGCCCTTCATCGTCAAAGTTTGCGCTTCCCCAGGCATTTTCAATTGTTCCGTCATCAATAGCCGTCACAAGTGGACTAGCGATTTTCTCGCCTTTTTTGCCACTAAATACACTCATACCAGGCGCAACACTCGTTGCTTCTAAACTATGGCCACATGCTTCGTGAAAAATAACCCCACCAAATCCATTATCGATTACGACTGGCATTTTCCCACTAGGTGCATGATCAGCAGTTAACATCACTGTCGCAATTCTTGATGCTTCTTTCGCTTCTTCTTCAACATTAATCATCTCAGTATAGAACTCAAACCCGTGTGTTCCTCCTGGACCGTTAAATCCTTGTTGTTTGCTTTTCTCATTAGCAGCCACTGATCCAATAGCGATTCTTGTACGTACACGGACATCGTGGACATAATTCCCCTCACTATTTGCAATCCATACTTTTTGCTCATAATCTTGATAGTTCACCATTACTTGATTAATAACTTCACTATATTCACGAGCTGCTTTGTCTGCACGTTTTAATAAAGTAATTTTATCTTTCATTTCCACAGTAGATGGTAAAATTCTACTTTTATGACTCGTTCCAACCTTCAGTTCACCCAACACAATATTCTTCTTCTCTTGTGAACCAGGAAAAGATTGTGCCAAATCGTTGGCAAGTTTCAACAAGTCCTCTTCCGTATTACTATTGGTGTATCCATAAACCGAATGGAACCCTTTTGCAACACGAATACCGATTCCAAAAGTTCTAGAATTATGAACACGTTCAACTTTACTTGATAACATTGATGCAGATGCTTGTGATCTGTCTTCAATAAAAATTTCAGAAAAGTCTGCATTTGTTGTGAGTGCTTCTTCTAAAACTTTGGTAATCAACTTGCGTTCTAACATACTATTCCTCCTTAAATGTAGTGTTTCCTAAGTGACATTATATCATATAAATAAATGAAAAAGAAGATAAATGACACTTAGTCATATTCCATAGAATATCCACTAAATAAGCCATTTATCTCCGAATTTACGCAATGCACAATTTATTCTTTTTTGTCACACAGTGAGGCTCCAATAAAATCTCTAAATAAAGGATGTGCTCTTTGTGGTCTTGATAGAAATTCTGGATGAAATTGTGATGCAACAAAGAATGGGTGATTAGGTAACTCAATCAATTCGACCAAATTGGTTTGAGGATTTATCCCTGAAAAAATCATTCCACATTTTCCTAGTTCTTCTTTATACTTGTTGTTAAACTCATATCGATGTCGATGTCGTTCGTTAATCAAGTCTTTTTGATAGGCTTTATGCGCAAGTGTTCCATCTTTCAATTTACACTCATACAGACCTAAACGCA
This sequence comes from Caryophanales bacterium UBA3566, assembly GCA_002376065.1. Classification (GTDB taxonomy): domain Bacteria; phylum Bacillota_I; class Bacilli_A; order Izemoplasmatales; family Izemoplasmataceae; genus UBA3566. Next base: position 33,071 of record DFNN01000135.1, on the reverse strand, counting down.
ATGTTCCGCCCATATCAATACCTTCGTATTGTTCTGGCAAATAATCGATGATAGGATGTGGAGTATTCACATCCATTTCAGTTGAATTTGCACCTTCTAATCCACAAACATTTCTAGCGAATTCTATCGTAGCAAGTTGCATTCCTAGACAAAGTCCTAAATAAGGAACTTTATTGGTTCTAGCATATTCAATCGCTCTAATTTTTCCTTCAATCGCTCTTGTTCCAAATCCACCTGGAACAACAATACCAGCACAGTCACCTAAGGCTTCATCCAAATCACGATCAATCAACTCACCTGCATTAATCCATTTAATATTAATTTTGGTATGATGATAATATCCAGCATGATTCAGTGCTTCTATCACGCTTAAATATGCATCTTGTAAGGCCACATATTTACCAACAAGACCTATTGTAACTTCTTTATGTAAAGACTTCACACGATCAACCAATTCTTCCCATTCACGCATATCAGAATCCGGTGTTTGAAGTTGAAAATGCTCACATACCAAGTCATCTAAATTTTGCTCTTTTAGCTTAATAGCAACATCATAAAGTACATCAGCATCACGAGCTTCAATCACTGCTTCTTTTTTTACATCGCAAAACAACGCAACCTTCTCACGTATATTATTGGTGATAGGATGAGTAGTCCTAAGAACAATTATATCAGGTGAAATTCCTAAACTACGTAACTCTTTTACACTATGCTGCGTAGGTTTTGTTTTCATCTCTTTTGCCGCAGCCAAATAAGGCACCAATGTATTGTGAATATAAATAGTATTATGATATCCAAATTCTCTTCTTGCTTGACGGATTGCTTCTAAAAACGGTAGTGATTCAATATCTCCCACTGTTCCACCAATTTCAGTGATGATTACATCAGCATTTGATTCTCTTGCTGCTAACTGTAACTGTTCTTTTATCTCATTTGTAATATGCGGAATTACTTGAATTGTTGCCCCCAAATAATCTCCACGACGCTCTTTCTCAATCACAGTCGCATATACTTTACCAGTCGTAATATTACTTGCTTGTGACAAGTTCTCATCAATAAATCGTTCATAATGACCCAAATCCAAATCAGTTTCCGCTCCATCATCCGTCACAAAAACCTCACCATGTTGGTATGGTGACATTGTTCCAGGATCAACGTTAATATAAGGATCAAATTTTTGCATAAAAACCTTTAACCCACGATTTTTCAATAATCTACCTAAAGAGGATGCGGCAATCCCTTTTCCTAAACTAGACACCACTCCACCTGTTACAAAAATAAACTTTGTCTGCTTCATCTTTTCACCTCTTCTAAGTTATTCACAACGTATAATAAAAAAGTTCTCCTAAATAGGAGAACAATGCATTTTTGTGTGCCCTTTAAAATTATATCAAAAGGGATGAGAATAATCAATAACTTTTCAAAGATTACTCATCATACTTTTCTTCATATGTATCCATGTATTTATTATATTCTTCTTCATCAAAGTCGTCTTCTTCTTCGAAATCATCAAAAATATTTTCTGCATCTTGATTCAAAGTCTCATTATCTTTGATGATGACTTCTTCATCAGTTTTAACTTCAACTGGTTCTTTTTCAACTTTTGGTTGCACAACCTCAACAACTTCTTCTTTCACTTTCGGTTCTTCAACTTCAGGTTGTAAATCTTCCACGTCAGTATATTCGTTATAAAAAGACCCATCTTTTTCCCATAATTCAATTTTTTGCTTTGCCTTTAAATCCCAAGTATTATCACCTGTATAAACAAAACGTCCTGAAATTGTAATATCTGAATAGAAATGTGTTAAATATACGTCTTTTTCTTCCGCAGATAACCCTTTTTCTCCAGCAACAATGTCAAATAAGTCATAAATATTAATTGGTTCTTTTGATTTTTTTAAAATGACTTCCGCTGTATCAACCAATGCCCACTCTTTATAATCCATCTAAATCCTCCTCATCATCTTTATACACTAATGTCAACTGATGATGTCCTATAATTTCATCATCTTGTTGTAAGGTAAAATTAATGTTTAATCGTTCTTTTGTCGATTGTAAATATGTTGTCTGAATCTGAAAAATAAATTCAAACTGATCTACTCGATATATGCCCTTTGTTGTTTCGTTCTCAACAAAAGAATAATGCATAAATTGATCGCCCATTTTAATATATTCTACCTTATTTGGTTTTAATAAAATACTATTTTTCTGATTTTCGTGATCAATAAAAGTCAGTTGATTATTATCAAATACTCCGACTGTTTCAAAAAATGTTTCTTGTTTGTCCCGAACCATCAAAAAATCGATGTGTTTTTTCTTCATTATATCCCACCAAATAGTATTATATCATATCTGTATTAAAATATATTAATATGCGAACATATTATATATGATAGAACTCTTTCATGCAAGAAAAAAGAGGAAAAATTTCATTCCTCTTATTTTTTCATCGGTAAAAAGATTTTAAAGGTTGTCCCTTTTCCTTCTTCTGAAGAAACTTCAATATGTCCATCATGTTTTTTTACAACATTCTTAATAATCGAAAGACCAAGTCCACTTCCCCCAGTATCTCTACTTCTAGCAGTATCAACTCGATAAAATCTCTTAAAAATCATTTCCATTTCATTTTCAGGTATTCCAATTCCAGTATCGGATACTTCAATAATATATAGCCCTTTGTCTACATAACCTTTTATCTCTATGTGTCCCTCATCAGTATAGTTAATTGCATTCTTAATTAAGTTTAGCATGACATGATGCATCTTTGTATAGTCAAACATAAATGATTTCGCTTCAACGTTTTGATACAACGTTAAGTTTTTATTATGAATATCATGTTTCAATAAAGCTACAGCATCTTCTATTGTTGCTTGAATATTGTTTTTTGTATATTCAAGTTCATAATCTACCCTGTCCATTTTAGATATAATCAACAAGTCACTAATAATTGTCTCCATTCTAGTAACTTCTTTTTGTATAATTTCTACGAACTCTTTCTTGTCTTCTTCTGAAACTTTTGTTCCTCTTGATAATATTTCTGAAAAACCTTTGATTGTTGATAGTGGTGTTTTCAACTCATGAGAAACATCTGCGGTAAATTGTTTTTGAAAACGTTCGGCAGTTTTGATGAGAGAAATATCATGCACGACAACAATACAACCTTGAAATAATTCATCTTCAAAAATCGGTGTACTTACAAGATCATAAAAATGTTCTTTAAAATGAATTTGTTCTCTTTTAGGAACTTCGAGTAAATAGGCTTCGTTCACAAATTTATACAATGGTTTCACATTTATTAATGTCTGATAATCCTTATCCGATGCTTCAATACCGAAATAGTGATTAAAATCCTTATTCGCAAAAGCAATTTTCCCCTCAGCGTTTACAAGCAACACACCACTTCCAAGTGTCGTAGATAAAGATATGAATTGTTGATAAGTTTCTTCTTTTTGCTTTTCTGTTTGTGAAAGTTTGTGTTGCATCATCGTCATCTTTGTTTCCGTATCAGCGTGTTGCTTTTCTCTTTCGTTATATAATTCAGCAGCATGATAAATCATGAGTGCAATTAAAAATAGCGCACCAACAATTTTATCGCCGACAACCAAAAAATATATTAAAACAAATACATAAGAAATGATAATCCAAACATACGTTTTATGCATTTAGCAACACACCCTTTCTACAGCTATATCATACCACACTAATTAATTTAATTCGACTCTTTTACCATTAACCAAATAGACAATATTTTCAGCTATATTTGTGATGTGATCTCCTGCGCGCTCAATTTGTTTAACTACAAGAATCGCACGCATTGCTTCCTCAGCTTCCGCATCTGTTTTTTCTTTTCCGACTTTAATAAGTTTCTTCACCCTTGTTTTATATTCTTCATCAAGCACTTCATCCATCTCATTAACCTCTAAGGCCAACTTAATATCTTCTTTGATAAATGCTTCCATAATACCTTCCATCATTTTAACCAAATGTTTAGAAAGTGCAATAATTGCATCTAAATGATCTTGATTTTCATTTTTTGTGTGAATCAAATATTTTGCCATATTCACCGCATAATCTCCAATACGTTCCAAATCTGTCGCTACTTTGACAGCTGTTATGATTCTTCTCAAATCTCCCGCAACTGGACATTGTTTGGCGATTAACAAATAGGCATCCACATTAATAGAAATTTCGATATCATTAATCATTTTATCATTATCAATAATATCCTCTGCGATTTCATTTGATTTTTGTTCACAGGCTTTCAGTATTTTATAATAACCTTCTAGGACTTCTAATCCCATGTTGTGTACTTTACCGTATAAGCTATTTAATTCATCAATAAAATGTTTTCGATTGTTTGTCATCATACACTCCTATCCGAAACGACCAGTTATATAGTCTTCTGTTTCTTTCATTTTTGGTTGTGTAAATATTTTATCAGTATTATCTGTTTCAATCAACTCTCCCATTAAGAAAAATGCAGTTGTATCACTTATTCGAGCTGCTTGCTGCATTGAATGTGTAACGATAACGATTGTATATTGTTCTTTTAAATCATTAATAAGTTCTTCTATTTTTAACGTCGCAATCGGATCTAATGCACTTGTTGGCTCATCCATTAGAATCACTTCAGGGTTCATCGCAATCGCTCTTGCGATACAAAGACGTTGTTGCTGCCCACCACTTAAATCCATGGCACTTTCTTTCATACGCTCATTTACTTCTTCATACAAAGCCGCAGATTTTAATGCTTTATCAACGATTTCATCTAATTCTGCCTTATCTTTAATTCCTTGACATCTTGGTCCGTATGCAACATTATCATAGATACTCATCGGAAATGGATTTGGTTTTTGAAACACCATACCCACGCGAGTCCTTAAATCAATCACATCAAATTTCTCATGGTAAATATCGTCTTGATGAAAATGGACATCTCCAACAATACGACATTCTTCAATCAAGTCATTCATTCTATTCAACACTCTAATAAATGTAGATTTTCCACAACCAGAAGGACCTATCAATGCGGTTACCTTATTTTTTTCAATCGTTAAATTAATGTTTTTTAACGCTTGAAATTTACCATAATATAAATCCAAATTTTTAATATTAAACACTTGTTTATCCATATATATTCTCCTTTATTGCATCGGTTTCATGAATTTTTTTGACAATAATTTCACCGTAATATTTAATACAAGCACAATCATTAATATAATAATCGCTATTGTACTTGATAATTCAATGTTCGCTGGTTCATCCGTCATCATCGACCATATATGAACTGCGAGTGATGTCGACTTCCCAAAAATCGAAATATCATCTTTTACAGCAGTTCCAATCGCAAAAATCAATGCAGCTGATTCCCCAATCACACGTCCAATTCCTAATAATGACGCTGTTAAAATCCCTGGTATTGAGGATGGTAAAACTACTTTAAATGTTGTTTGTGTTTCATTTGCACCTAAGGCAAGTGATGCTTGTCTTAATCCATCAGGTACAACTTTTAAAGACTCCTCTGTCGACTTAATAATCACCGGTAACAAGATAACCGCTAAAGTTAAACTTCCTGATATTAAGTTCCCACTTGTCGCAGGAGTCACAGATATTGTTAACGGTACAAATACTGCCAATCCCATTAATCCATAAATAATTGATGGCACCCCAGTAAGGGTATCAATTAGTGTACGTAAAGTACTAGTAATTCTATTTTTCTTCGCAAACTCATTTAAGTAAATTGCTGTGAAAACTCCAATTGGTAATGCCATAGCCATTGTCATTCCAATTAAGTATAAAGTTGTAATAATTGATCCTCTAATACCTCCACCAAGTGAAGTAAACACAATCTCTCTAAAATCAGTTGCCGAATCTAATTCATTTACCATGTATTCTGCCCCAAAAGTACGCAACGCTGTTGCTTTATCAAAAAAAGCTACTTTCGATATTAACATACCTTCTTCAAGAGCAATAATATCCTCGCTATTTCTATCAGCTAGTTTCAACATTGGTGAGTCAGAAGCAATATACTCAACCAAGATAATCGGATTCCCTTCACGGTCTTTTGCGTCTGATAATCCAATTCCATATTGTTCACTATAATAGATATCATCATCTAAATCACTCGGTCTTAATGTTGTACTGTAATCTCCAACTTCAACCATTTCGCCGTTATAATACTTTGCATGATAATCTTTCGTGAGTAAATCCATATTTAATAACCCAGAACCATTACTCCATACAAAATAGACAATCATTGACAATGCCAGAAGCGAAACAGATGAGGCAAGATAAGTTATCGCTTGATAAGCGATATCAATTGCTTTACGTTTATTTGACATTGACATTACCTACTCTCTTCTTCACAGCGTTTAAAATAAAGTTTGTGAGTAAAATAACAATCATTAATACAATCCCAACACTAAATCGAATATCATAATCGACCCCGGTGGTTTCTTTTAATCCTTGTAACATTGTAGATGTTAAAGTTGTAGTAATATCAAAGAGTCCTAGATTCGGTCCACTTTTCGCATTACCCGCCACAAGCGAAACCGCTGTTGCTTCTCCTAAAGATCGACCTATTCCTAAAATAGCTGCTGCAAAGATACCAGATTTTGCAGATGCTAGTACAACTTTAAAGTTTGTTTGTGTTCTAGTTGCCCCTAGTGCTAAAGAACCTTCTTCAATATCTTTTCTTACACTTCTTATCGCTACCTCACTTACTGCAGTAATCGTAGGTAAAGTCATTAAAGCAAGTACTAAGACTGTTGCTAAAACGCTATTTCCCCCTTTTGATTGAACTCCAAACAATTCAGCAAGGTTATATACAAAAGTTAGTATGATTCCACTACCAAATAAACCATAAACGATTGATGGTATACTTGCTAATAGTTCAACGATAGTACGTAGAAATTCAGCCAAACGTTTTGGTGCGATTTTCGCAATAAAAAGCGCCGTTAATACTCCTACTGGAAGTGATAATAATAAAGACAAAAAAGCGATGTATAGTGTGTTTACAATGATAAATCCAACCGCATACAAATTTGACTGGAATGCAGTTCCTTGTAACCATACTGTGCCCGTCAAAAAAGTCCAAATATTGACGACTCCTAACCCATCATTATCTGTGATAAAAGGTGTAATTCCTTTCATCACAATAAAAATAACAATGATTATAATAAATGAAGCAGAAAGGAGTGTAGAGGCCAAAAATATGCTTCTAACAATTTGATCAACGCGTTTTTTCTTTCTTGTGTTTGTATTCATATCTATGCTCCTTTATGGTAAAAAGCCCTCAGAAAGGGCAATCTACTTAATACTATATTCAGTTGTTAGATGATTTATTCAGAGAGTAAATCTTCCCAAGTAGTATATTCGCCAGAGTAGATTTTTTTCAAATCTTCTGCAGTAACACTATCTAAATCGTTGTTTACATGCACGATCGCTACAATTGCATCCCAAGCCAATTGTCCTTGTGTTCCTTCTACACCAGCTTCAGTATCTTTGAATGGACGAGAAGCAAACCCAACATGTTTCGCATTATCTCCATCTTTTTCTGAACCTTGTGTACGTTTGAATCCATCTGATGAACCTGTATGGTCATGTTCAGCAACAAAGTCTCCACATTTTGGCGAGAATGCCGCACTCAATGCTTCTGCAACTTTTTGAATCGAATCTGATCCACCAAAACGAATGACTACTCCACTATTATCTTCATTACAAATCTCGTAATCAGCTTTGATATCATCCCAAGTATCACTTGATTCAAGTGCTACTGCACCTTGATCCATAATTACATCGGAACCATCTGTCGTTCTTAAGAAAGCAACAAACGCATTTGCAATTGCTTCCGCTTCAGGTGAATCATAATCTCCTGGAGCTCTTAATACATAATTAAATGGTCTTTTTAACCCATATGTATTATTGATTACGTTTTGTACCGTTGGTTCTACACCATCAAAACTTAAGCCTTTAACAGTATTATTCAAACTAGCCAATGAAATATACCCAATACCATATTCATCTGTAGTCATCGCTGTTAAGATAGCTGTATTATCATTTGTTACAAATCCATCTACTAATACACTATCATCAGCAGAAGCTTCACCAAAACCAATACCATTCATAAATCCATCACGTGTTCCACTTGATGTGTCTCTTGTGTAAACAGTAATATTTTTACTTGTATCAAAACCTTCTTCACTATTTCCACCGCAGGCAGCCAAGACTCCTACAGATGTAATTGCCAATGCTAATAATAATAATTTTTTCATTTTTTTATTTCCTCCTCAAATTGAACTACACTACGATTATATAAAATGAATATTAAATACAAATACCGTTATTGTTAATTCTCTGTTAACAAATATCAACAAGTATTAAAAAAGGATGACCGAAGTCATCCTATTTAGTTATACAATCTTATACCCAATACCACGTACAGTCTTAATCCAATTTGCTTTTGGATCAATTTTCTCTCTAAGTTTAAACACATGGACATCCACTACACGTGAATCACCATCATAACTAAATCCCCAAAGATTTGTCAACAGCTGATCACGAGATAAAGCTTTCCCTTTATTAAGGATAAAGTAGACCAATAACTCGAACTCTTTTAACGTTAAATCAACCTTTTCATCATTTTGGTATACTTCATAACTACTTTGCACAATTTTTAAATCTTCATAGTAAATGATGTCTTCTTTTTCTGAATTACCTTGTCTTCTCAATCCAGCTCTTATACGAGCAGTTAACTCCCTTGGAGAAAAAGGTTTTGTCACATAATCATCTGCGCCAACATCAAATCCTTGTATTTTATTAAACTCATCGTCAACAGCAGTCAACATAATAATATATGAGTTATTTCCTTCATCACGAAGCTTTTTACAAATGTCCATCCCATTCATATTAGGCAACATCAAATCCAACAAAATAACATCATAATGAAAAGTAGATGCTTTTTTGTATCCTTCAAATCCATCAACTGCACTTTCAACTTCATACCCTAACTGTTTTAAATCATAAGCAATCATACGTTGAATTGATTTTTCATCTTCAATGATCAAAATCTTTGGCATATTCATCACACTCCACTGTTATGATAGCACAACTCTAATTTAAAATGTTAACAATTTATGAAATCTTAACACTCATTTATCATATCTTAATATTCATAATCCAATTCTTCATTATAATAGTTTTCTTGTAAGATATTGATTACTATGTTATTACAATGATCTCCAATACGTTCAATATTTGATAAAATATCAACATAAAATTCATCTTCTTGCTCACTAGAATCTGCATGATTGATACGCATAATATGACGTTTTCGGTTTTTAATCACCAATCGATCAATGACTTCTTCTCGCTCTATTACTTGCATTGCAGCTTCTTTATCATAATGTTCGAATGCTTTAATTGTTAATCCAATTGATTCTTTAACAATATCATACAACCTAGAAAGTTCTTTCTCAGCATCTTCTGATAATGCTATTTTATTATCATACCTATGTTCGAAAAACTGTAAAATATTTGTACAATGATCCCCAATACGCTCAAAATCTCGAATTGTATCTACATAAGAAGCTTGTAACTGTGAAGACTCTGAATCAAGCCCGCCTTGAGCAATCTTCACCAAATAATCATGAGCTTTTTTGTCAATCGTATCGAGCATTTCTTCTATCTGCATACCATTTTCAAAAAGTTTCTTTTGATTACTAAATGAATATTCCACTGTAGAATCAAACATTTGTTCAGTTAGTTTCCCCATATTCGTCACAACAATTTTTGCACTCTCTAAAGCAAGTACAGGAGCTTCTTCAATCAAATCCTCTTGTAAAGCCTGAAAATCAACTTCAATTAACCCATCTTCACCACGGATAATTTTTGTCACAAGCCAAACAAGTTGTTTCACAAACCAAAACATAATAAAGGTATTTGTAATATTAAAAATCATATGTGCATAACTTATCGTTAGTTTATGCTTTTCACCATCTAAAAAAGCAAGTTCCATTCCTTGTATAAGTCTTGTATATACCCCTAAGAATAACATGAATACGATACTTCCGATGATATTAAAAAGCACATGTGCTGCTGCTGTTCTTTTTGCCGCTACACTGCCTCCAAGAGAAGCTAAAACTGCAGTAACAGTTGTCCCTATATTATCTCCAAATACAATCGCAATTGCACCAATAAGCGGGATATACCCTGTTGTATATAATTCTTGTAATATCCCTATTGTTGCACTACTTGATTGAATAACTGCAGTAGATAAAGCGCCTACAACCAATCCTAAGATTGGTGTTTCTGCGACTGACAATAAGGCTTGCTCGAATGCTGGTAAATTGACCAATTGCTTTAAAGCACCACCCATAATGTCTAATCCGTAAAACAACATTCCAAACCCTAATAAAACTCCTCCGAACTGTTTTGTTTTCTTGCGACCAAAGAAGAAAATCAAAAAACTTCCGAGTGCCATGATTGGTAATGCATATTCCTTAATCGGTAGTCCAAGTAAAAAAGAAGTAACTGTCGTTCCAATATTCGCACCTAATATTATTCCTACTGCCTGTGGCAAAGTCATCAATCCAGCACGAACAAGACCAACTGTAATAGCTGTAGTACCTGATGATGATTGTAATAACGCAGTAATTAAGATTCCCATCAAAATACCCTTCAAAGGTGTATTTGTAGACTTTTCAATAATAATTTTAATCTTGTTACCTGCCATTGCTTTTAGAGAATCACCCATCAAATTAATCCCAAATAAGAATATCCCTAATCCACCAACAATGGCAAATATTGTCCACTGCCAATCAATATCAACTGCTAAAATCATATCAATACCTCCTCAAGTTCACCAATGAAAATATAACACAATTTTAATGATATTGAAACAATTTTACGATTTCTTAATTCTATCTTAACATAATCTTAACAAAAAAGAGAGTTTATAATAAACTCTCTTTGTATTCCTTCGCTAATTGATCAGCTTCTTTTAATAATTCCTCTGTACGTTCCCAAGTACCCAAGTTTGCACCACTAGCCATTGCGTGACCACCACCATCAAATCTTCCCGCAAGTTCATTTATAGCAGGTCCTTTACTACGAACTCTAGCACGTACGATTTGTTCTTCGTATTCTGCGAACAATATCCAAATTGGACAATCAGCAAAAACACCAAGTTCATTCACCAAACTAGAAGCTTCTTCTAAGGTAACATGGAATTGTTCTAAATGTTCAGGAAGAATCTTAAAATACGCTACTCCGTGTTCTGTCTTTTGGTAATTTTGCAAGAAAAACCCTCTAAACCTAGTCAATTCCTCTGTTCTTGTATCCAAGTAATTGTAAACACTTCTCGCATCAAACCCGATATCAAACAAGTCTGCTACATTTCTAAATGTATCTGCATTCACGCCCGAATATTTAAACCTACCAGTATCCGTCAAAATGCCCATAAACAACGCTTTTGCACCAACAGGTGTAATCTTCAAGTCACCCTCGAATAACTTGTATAAATCCAAAATAATCAGTGCAGCAGCTGGTCTAGATATATCCACATAATTAATATCACCAAAATCATCGACAGGTATATGATGATCTATCTTAATTAAGAAATCAGCATCTTTATATCGGTCATCTCCTATGCGATCACGTGCCGCAGTGTCAACACTGATAGCAAGTGCATCTTTAAAGACTTCATCTTCTACTTCATCAGGAACACCGATAAAACTTGTAAAGTCACTTGTTTCACCAACGACAAACACTTTTTTATTTGGAAAAGATGCGACAATCATATCTTTTAATCCAAACGCTGTTCCAATACAATCCCCATCAGGTCTTTGATGTGGTAAAATCACAATTTTCTCATAACTTTTAATTTTCTTGTAAATACTTCTTAAAGCTTTTTTATCCATGTTTTCCACTCTTTTCTATGATTGCATCTAAATCTGCAAGTATCTCATCGGCCATATCAAACGATTTAACAGTACATCCACAAGCAAGTGCATGTCCTCCACCACCATATTTTTTGGCCACATCAACAATTGGAATTTCTTTACTTCTAAGTTCACACTGTATAAGTCCATCAACATCTTCGGTGAAATTCGCCCATATAGAAACATTCTCTATTCCACTCATTTGATTCACCATTGCACGTGAAACTGTAAAGGTAGATACTCCAAATTGTTCTTTAATACTAACATCATTTTTCATATATGCGACATTATAGTCTGTCGTCTTAAAATTATTAATAAAATACCCTTTTAACTTTTTAAAATTTAATGATTCTGTATACAACTGATTATATATGTATTGTAATTTTGCACCTTTATTCATCAAAGCAGCCGCAATGTTAAAGGTATTCGCTTTTGTATTAGGATATAAAAACCTTCCACTATCTGTGATAATCCCAAACATCAAATTAGTCGCAGCCAGCTCATCAATTTTCCAATTCATTGTTAAAGCCATATCCGCAATCAACTCAGCACAAGAAATATAGTTAGAATCAATCATGATCATCCCATCAATATTTGAATCATTCAAATGGTGATCAATCACCAATCTTTGTTTTGCTAAATGATAACGATCATCACTCACAAGCTGTGTCACAGCAACATCCAAAATAATCGCAAGTGCATTTTCATAAAACACATCATCCACGTGATCAACCTCACCAATATATGAGAATACATTGGTGTCTCCGACCGCAACGACTTTTTTGTTTGGATAATTCAACTCAATCAATCGCTTTAATCCCATTTGACTTCCATATGCATCCCCATCTGGATTTTTATGGCGATGAATCACAATATGATTATACTCTTCTATCAACGTTTTTATTTGTTTAAACATCTATTTCACCTCTTAAAAATAACATTACATTATATCATACAACAACTTAAAAAACTATTGAAAATAGAAAGAAAACACACAAAAAATAAATTATTTTTTGTGTGTCAATTTAATTCCAATTTTCATTCGGGGAATCATCTTCATAATCCCAATAATAATCTAACAAATTTCCCCATTGTCCATACTCGTCTGCCCTAGCTCGATCTTCTGCTAAATGCATCCATTCATTATATGTATAAGCCCCATAAGATATTGTTTCACCAGCACCGTATTCATATGCCACTTCTCCTAATCCCTGTCTGACAACCATATAATTGAGTAAGAAATACTGATCTTCTCCATCGAGTTTCACCCATACCCAAGCAAGTAATCGACCATAGTTTCCAGTTAGATTATCTCCTGGATCTGTTTGGAGGATAATATCTTCTGCATCATTTAGCAATAGACAAGTGTACAAACTCGCTGGTTTTCCCCATTCTTCCTCACCATCAGGATAAGTCTCAGGGGTATCCATATTTAAAAATCTTGTACTTTTCGCGCCACTAGTAATCAACTGGTAAATGTCATTCGGATAATCGAACACCGCAGTATCACCGTCTGTGCATATAGGATTTTCCACAGAAAAGTATCCTCCTCTAGGATCAATTGGATCTATCCCATTATATAATTCTATATCCAAATAAGGTCCATCATAGTCTATCTCATCATAGAAAAAATACGCACTTAAATCAATATATTCATCATAAATAATAATGGGCAGTTCTTGAGTCACATTAAATTGATCTCCCGCCAAATAAAATTGTCCATATCCAATAAACATTTCTGATTCTTCTATAACGGTTGCCTTATTATATACAAAATAGATTTCCACTCCTAGATCTTCAAATACTTCTTCTATTTCATCTTTATGATAACCTTCCAAGTCAGGTAATATTACTTCATCTGGGTTTGTATTTTCACACCCAGCTAAAACAAATACAATCATCATAAATACGAAAAACACCATCTTTTTCATTCTTTCACCTCGCATATAACTTCACTTCAAGTGTATCATAGAACCAAAAGAAAAACACCACTAAAGCAGTGGTGTTTTAACTTGAAAAATAGAGTTTTATTATTCAGCTACTGTTACATCAGCAGCATCAGTTACACCAAAGTAATAAGTTGCATCAATATCATCATACTTATCATATGAACGATATAATGTTGCAGTAAATGTAATCACATCTCCAGCTTCGATAGCTAGTGAACTCAAGTCAACAGATTCATCTAAATCAATTAACATTGTATGGTTTTCACCGTTTTGATAGAATACAATTTCACCATCAGCAACTTCTACAACAGTAACATCAGTAAATGTAAATCTTTGTCCGAAGTCCATACTGTTAGGCGCATCACGGAATGTAGCAACATCAGCAACAGCGTGAACTGTATCTGTTAAAGCATTTGCGCTTGAATTAATTGTTATAGCACTTACTGTATCAACAAGTGGTACTCGATAGAACCCTTTGTCTCCAACAACAGTTACTTCATCACCAACAGCTACTGTTGGCCAAGCTTCTAATGAATTGCTAAAATCATCTACATAAATTGTTGTTCCATCAGCGTCTTCTACGAAGAATGAACCATCATAGTTTTGTACAAATGTTACAACACCAGTTACTGTAACTACAGTATCATTATCAACCAAATGAGCATAATGTGCAGTTTCATCTAAGATTACTGAAACAACGCGTAAGTTATCATAGTTAACATCATAAACAACGAATGTTACGTTTTCTAAAATGTCACCTTCAGTAGCGTCTTCTAAGAATGGAGCATAATCAGTATATTTGAATGTAATTTGCATATCTCCCGCAGTTCCCATATCGAAGAATGCATATCCATATGTATCTACATGACTAAATGTTAAGTCTGCAGTGAATATTTTTCCTGAATTACTATAATCTGCTTGGAAAGTATCAACGATTTGTACAGCTGTTTGATCGGTAATAATATGAATACTTTCATTTCCTTTGAAATTGTCTTTTAATACAACATTTTCCAAACTCAATTGACTATTTCCATATTGATCCCAAATTGCCAAATCTCCAACGACTTCAACTAAGTCCCCTTCTTCAACTCCAGCAAATGAACCTTTAACATAAATTGCAGTTCCATCAGCATCTTGGATAAAGAATCCATAATGCATATTGACAGCTGAAACAACACCAGTAACATAATAGTTTTCACCAACAGTACCAGCAAGTACATCAGCAACCGCAACTGCTTCTTCTAAAATTTCAACTGAAACAACACGTAAGTTGTCATAGTTCACATCATAAACAACGAATGTAACATCTTCTAGAACATATCCTTCTTCAGCAGTTTCTAAGAATGGAGCGTAATCAGTATATTTGAATGTGATTCTCATCTCACCAGCAGTACCGGCATCAAAGAATGCATACCCATAAGTATCTACATGACTAAATGTTAAATCAGTTGTATAAATTTTACTTGAATTACTATAATCTTCTAAGAAAGTATCAACAATTTGTGTACCAGTTTGATCTGTAATGATATGCACATCGTGATCACCATCATTATCTTCAACCAATGAAGAATCAACTAGTTTTAATTGATAGTTACCATAACTATCCCATAAACCTAAGTCTCCACGTAATACAACGTGATCTCCAACTTCTACACCTTCGAAAATACTAGCAACATAAATCGCAGTTCCATCAGCATCTTGGATAAAGAATCCGTAAGTAGAGTTGATTGCAGATACAACACCTTCAACTAAGAATTCATCTCCAACAGTACCAGCAAGAACATCAGCAACTGCCACAGGTGTCGCAGATTCAGTCGCATAACTAATGACTACAACAGGGAAATCAATATCAAATGATTCACTTCCTACTGTAACTGTCGCTGTTAAAGTAGCTTCTAAATCAGTATCTTCATCTCTTGTAACTAATCCATCAGCAGTAACAACACTTGCATCACTTGTAGCCCAAGTAACACTTGCACCATAATCAGCAATTTCAGATGGTAGTTCAAAATCAGTCGTTGTTTCTAATTCACCAAAACTTAAGAAACTAGCAGCTAAACGAGTAGTTTGCTCATCACTAAAATCATCTTCTAATGTAATATCACTAGCGTCCCCTTGGAATACAACACGTAAACCATCAACAGGATGATCAGTATAATATACAACATCAATCGCAATTGTTTCACCAACAACAGCTTCTAAAGCCGCAATTGAATCAGCAGGAGATTGATAATAAATTACAACATCTTGATCACCAGTAAATAACCAAACATTATTGAATTCTCCACGCAATTCTACAGTACCAATTATACTATAATGTTTCCCGTGAATTAATTTATCTGAAGAATCTTCGTTTAATATTCCCGCAATCGTTGTATTAGTTACAGGCAAATTCACTGGATTTCCAGTACTAACGATATCTTCAACTGTCACATCAGAGATTTGGAACAATGTGTAATAAGAAGCATATGATCCTTTGACAAAGATTTCATCGCCAACATTTACTTCTTCAGCCAATTGTCCATATACACCAATGACATCAGTTCCATCCGTTAAGAAATATCCTCCATTAAATACAGATGATACAATCCCTTGGAATTCAACTACATCATTTTTAGCTGATGCTGTATGTAACTCCGCAATAGTATCAAACGTACTAGAAGGTTCTTCTTGAATAACCACCGCAATAAATTCTCTAGTCGCACTTTCGTCATTCAATGTAATGGTCGCAGTTAATGTAACTTCTACATTACCTTCTCCCTCTTCTGGACGAGTAACTTCACCAGTATTAGAAATAACACTAGGATCACTTGATTCCCAAGTAATTGTTGTCCCATTTCTACCAGCAGTAGGTAAATTCATATTTGCTTTTACTTGATCTAATCCACCAAGCAATAAAGCTGCTCTTGCTTCTTCTACTTTGTCTGCATCTGATAATTCACCATCATCGGTGGTTCCACCACAAGCAACAAGTGTAATTGAAGCAATTAATATTAAAGCCAATGTTAATATTTTCTTCATTTAATTGTTTCCTCCCATTTCTTTTATTATTCAATGAACGTTACGTCTTGTGTACTCGTAATCATAATTTGCATCTCGCTATTATATACATGTACAGGACCAACGATATTGAGAATTTTTCCAACAGAATAATCTGTGATTTCGATATCACTTGAGCTCGAAGAATCTTTTCTTAATACCAAAGAATTCCCAAACTCATCTTCTGTATAAACAGTAAATGCGCCATCTTGTCCAGCATATACATCAACAATTGTTAACTGATGAATCTCTACCAAAGACCCAATCATTTCATTTGTCAACTCACTCACCGTAACAAGATTTGGTTCAACAATATTTCCTTCTGATAATATTTCTAAATTTCTTGCTCTAAATCCACTTAATTGTAATGCACCAGTTTCTTCATCTGGATGATATGTTGGCACTACATTATCAAGCGTTACTTCATTTCCTATTTGGAATTTTGTCGTATATTCAAACCCAGTATATACATATACTCCATAATCCCCTTGTTGAATATACCCATGTCGTCCTACTTTACTAGAAATCACTCCAGTTATCGTCACTTTTCTCCCGATATATTCACTTTGATTTGTTACTAGTTCTTCAATCGTAATTTGGACTCCTTCTTTTGAATAATCAAAATTAGGGTCATCTTCACCCCAAATACGACGTTCCGTTGCCTGTGCTTTAAACCATGCTTGTGAAAATAAAGCACCATATTCTAAATCTGTCGCACCTGTAGCTGGTGTATACGCAAGTTCAATCATTTCTAAATTAATGTTTCGACCATCTAACCAAACATAAGCCAAATATCGATCATTGCCATCTTTTCTTTCTGTATACTCATCAGCTTCAAGTACGATGGTTGATGCACTTTCTAACGCCTCACACATGTGATCACTTGCCGCTTTTCCCCAAGGATCAAATCGATAAGTAGATTCAGGAGTATCAATTCCCAAATAACGTACACTAAATTCTTGAGAACCTTCAGCAAATATAGCAGTATCTCCATCGACACATCTAACCAACTCAACTTCTCCAATACCATCTTGGATAAATGACATTCCTGCATAATCAGTTTCTAACTCAAGACTATCAGTCAGTGTAGTCGTTAACGTGCGATCTATTTCTTCATCTTCTGGCGCTTTTTCAGTACAAGCAGCAAGAACGATTATACTAATTGCTACCAGTCCTAAAGTGAACAATTTCTTCATTTTTATCAAATCCTTTTATCTAGCAAACGACATATTATTCATCCGTCGTTACATCATCACTATTTAATATCAACAATTGATAACCATCGATCGTTTCCTGTAAAACTCCTTGAACATTGATGACCTGTCCAATCATAAACTGTTCTACATCTACAATATTTTCTTCTAAAATACCATATGGCTGAATCACTTTCATTGTTTCACCGTTTTGCTTTAAAGTCATCGTCCAAATTTGATTAGTCATGTCAATTTCAACAATCTCTAAATCCTCAAACCTACTGAAGACTCCATAATCTAACGGTGTTATTTCATCAATACTCAATGTTTTAGGATTAACAGGATTATCTTCACTTAATACAGAAACTGTTCTTACATTGAATCTCGCTAAGTGAAGGCCACCACGTCTTCTTAAGTCATAAATAACTTGCATTTTTTCAAATCGTACCTCGTGACCAATAACCAACTTGGCGCTTGTCTCATAACCTGTATATACGTAAATCCCATAGCCATCTTGTTCGATATATACATGTGTCCCTAATTTTCGTGTAATAACACCTTCAACGTTGACACTTTTCAATATATTATCTTCGTAATTCTTGACAATTTCTTCAATTGTCATATCTGTTCCAGACGTACTATAATCATATGCAGGATCATCTTCACCATGAAGTCTTTTTTCAGTCAAACTTGCATGATTTTGTGCAGCCAGCATTTCCTCACCATATTTCAGTTTTTCAACACCAACAGCCAAAGAATATGCTTGTTCAATCACTTCAAGATTTAACAAACGACCATCATACCATACATATCCTAAATGACGTCCATAATTGTCAACCGGCCCGGCCTCTTCATCTTGTTCAACTACTAAGGTTTCGGCTCCATATAGTTTTTCACATGTAAACTGCGTTGCAGCAAGACCCCAAGGATCATATTTATAACTGGCTTCCGGGGTATCAATCCCTAAAAACCTCACTCTTACTTCTCCATCTACAGTATCAAAAACAGCAGTATCTCCATCCTCACAACTAACCAAAGATACTTCTTCAATACCATCTTGTTCTAATGTTGTACCATCATAAGAACGATCCAAAGTTAACTCATCTGTTAACTCTGTGTTTAACTCATACTCATTTGTTGAGTCTTCACCCCCGCAAGCAACGAGGGTGAAACTCAAAATAATTCCTAAAGATATTAGTAAAACTTTATTCAAAACTTATTGTCCTAATTGTTCCAACATTTGTTCTAATGATTCTTCAACAGTTTGTGTCTCAGAATAAATTCTTTCAAACATGAACCCTGCTTCTTGTCGAACTGTAGAAGAAGTAATTCTACCAACAAACGCTGGATCATATTGGTAATAATCTACTTGAGCATAAGCAACATTTGCTGCCATTGAGAATGGCAAACGATCTGGATCATCTGTGTTTAAGAATGCTTGATAATCTGGATCATTGAACGCTGATAAACGAACAGGTACATACCCAGTGTTCATTGCAAAGAATGCTGTATTTTCTGTATTTGTCATATGTTTAATTAGTAACCAAGCTGCTAATCTTTCTGCCTCTGTTGCATCAGAAACCATTGCAATGTTTGGTCCTTGTTGAATTGCTGAAGCTGTTCCATCTTCTAATTGGATAATTGGAGTAATTCCAACTTCAAACTGTCCAAATTTACCTTCTTGACCTTCAACTGGAATATTATATCTAGTTCCTGCAGTAGACCCTTGAGTCATACATACATCACCTTGCAAGAAGTTTGTTGAACCATAATCTTGATCCCACTCGATTGGGAATGCTAAGATATCTTGATCCATTAAATCTTTATAATAATTTAGCATATCTCTAGTTGATTGGTTATCAATCAATACATCACCTTCAGTAGTAGTATACCCTGCGTCCCATTGACGTGATGAGTTGATGAAGAAGTTTGCTGCAGAGTCAGCATTGAATAAGAATTCACATTGATATTCTCCATCACCAATAATTGTATCAGCAAATCCTTCTAAATCTGTCCAAGTTAATGCTTCATCGTTTGGAATGTCAATTCCATGATAATCAAACACTGTTTTGTTATAAACAACCATTTCAGTTGATTTTGCAAATGGCATTGAATACATTTTACCATCTAAATATTGTTGATTTTCAGCTAAGAATCCAGGTACAAAATCATCAAGATCTACACCGAATTCTTCATGCTCAATATACTCATCTAGTGGTACCAAAGCATTACCATTTAAATATTCAACAAAGTGGTCAGGATATCCCATAACAAGTGTTGGTGTAGTCCCTGCAGTGATCGCATTAATTGTTGCACTACGTAACTCATCATATCCACCTTGTGTTACTTGATTAATTGTTACATTTGGATACATTTCAGTAAACTCGTCAAACATCTCTTGTAACAATTCTTGGTTGGCATCCCCAAATGCATGCCATAATGTAATTTCAATTTCTTCATCCGGTAATTCATTTGGAATTGTAACAGTGGTTTCTTCTCTTCCTCCACCAAAAATACAACCCGATAAAGCCAATACTAATGTCAAGCTTAATAATAAAACAAAAATTCTTTTCATCTAAACTTCTCCTCCTTATTATTATAAATATATCTCTATTATTATTATAACAGCAATCAAACTATATTTGAATACTATCCTTTAATTCCACTACGAGAAACTCCTCGCATAATTTGTTTTTTCAATAATAAGAACACAATTAATAATGGTATTGTAACAATCAACGCAGCGGACATTTGTTCATTATAAGCCACTTGCCCTGATAAATCTCGATAAGCATTTCTTAATCCATTTGATACCAAACGATAATTTTCATTCTGTGGCGATACTAAGTTTGGCCAAATGTATGCATTCCATGTTCCCATTGCGTTCAAAATGATAATTGTTATAATCGTCGGTTTCGCAATCGGTATCATGACTTTTAACAAGTATTTAAAATCTGAGGTCCCATCCACTTTCGCCGCCAAATATAATTCATCAGGTACTTGTTTAAACGTTTGTCTCAAGAAGAACAAGTAGAAAATACTTGTCATAAATGGGAAGGACATTGCAGCTAAAGCATCAATAAATGATTGATCACGAATCCATCCTAATGTGTTTACTGTCATAAAGTTTGTAATGACAAACATTTCACCAGGTATCATCATACTAGAAATCAAAATCATAAAGATAAAATCTCTTCCTTTAAAATTGATTCTAGCAAACGCAAACGCTGCAAGTACAGTTGTAATGATTGTTCCAAACGTTGAAATTGCAGCAACAATCACTGTATTCATCATAAATCTAGCATAAGGTGCCGCCTGCAATGCAAGCGCAAAGTTTCTTAATTGCCAATCTCCCGGTTTTAAGAATAAAATCGGTGGTATTCTATCAATTTGCTGTGCTGTTTTTAAACTGGTCAAAATCATCCAATAAAACGGTGTAACTATGAATAGCGCAACAAATGTTAACAACGTATATACAATCACTAATCGAATAATTTTTTGTTTTCTGGCTGCTTGTTCTTTTTTCGATAATGTAGGTTTTCTATTTTCACTCATATTATCACTCCTAGAAATGGACTCGTTTTTTGCTAACTTGCATATTGATTAGCGTAAAAACGAGTGTTATTGCAAAAAGAATTATAGATGCCGCAGCAGCCTCACTATAAGCACCATCAGATCCCGAACGACTAATCGCTTCATAAACAAGCGCAACAATCGTTACGAGTGCACCGTCATTACCTGCTGGCCCCAAACGGACACCAAACATACCAATTACGGCGGTATACTCTTTAAATGCTCCAATAATTGAAGTGATTGTAATATAAGCAATCATCGGAGAAAGCAAAGGTACAGTTATTTTTGTGAAAATACGAGATCTTGGAGTCGAATCTACTTTAGCAGCATCATAATATTGTTTATCAATACTTTGAAGCCCACTTAAGAAGACCATAATTTTAAATGCCAACCCACTCCAAATAATAAATACAAGTAATGCAAACATAGAGCTCCAGTATCCAGCACCTAACCCAACCCAGTTGATACTAGGAAGTCCTATCCAATTAAATATGGTGTTAATCAACCCATAGTTTCGATGGAATAAGAATGCAAATGCCATACCAATCGCAATTGCATTGGTTACATAAGGTAAAAAGAATATTGTTTGGAAAAATCCTTGTAATTTCTTAATAGAGTTTAACCAAGCTGATATCAATAATGCCAATATAACAGAAACAGGAACCGATACAAACACAATCATTAATGTATTTAATAATGCTTTTTTAAAATCCGGTTTATTTAGTATATATACAAAGTTCTCGGTTAAAGTAAATCCATCAAATGATCCTGCTAAAAAGTTAAAATCTCTTAAAAATACTAAGAAAAATGCATTAAATATAGGATAAAATGTAAACACCAACAATAAAATCATAGCTGGTGCTAAATACAACCAGGCTTTTATATTATGCTTTTCTTCTAACATTTAATTCACTAATTCTCCAGTATCTTTTTCAAAGACGAAGAGTTTCGTTGGTTTCACATTCAGTTTGATTTTGTCTCCTGGTTTGATGCGTTTTTCAGCATCGACAATCGCTCTAAATGTTTCCCCTTTTCTAGTAGGATTTTCAATAATTAATGTGGTATCTCGACCAATCGTTTCAACCAAATCAACTTCAACTTTTAAACTTGAACGTTCTGTTAAACTAAATCCTTCTGGTCTTATTCCAACAATGACTTCTTTATCATCAGTTTTCAATTGACCGATATTTGCATCACCAATCATTATTTTTCCATCTTTAATATGTCCATCAAACAAGTTAATTGGTGGTGTCCCTAAAAATTTCGCAACAAATAAATTGTCAGGTTTATCATATACATCTTGTGGTTCTCCAACTTGTTGCTTTATTCCAAGCTCCATCAATACGATTTCATCACTAATACTCATTGCCTCTTCTTGGTCATGCGTAACGAATACAGTTGTAATCCCTGTTTCACGTTGAATCCTTTTTATTTCCTCACGAGTCGCTAAACGTAATCTAGCATCTAAATTACTTAGTGGCTCATCAAGCAATAAAACACGTGGTTTCTTAACAAGCGCGCGCGCAATTGCCACACGTTGTTGTTGACCACCTGATAATTGTTTTGGTTTACGATCCATTAATTCTCCAATTCCGACCAAATCAGCCATTTCTTGAGCACGCTCAATCGCTTCAGCTTTCGGAACCTTCAAATTTTCTAATGGGAACATGATATTTTGTGCAACAGTCATGTGTGGATATAATGCATAATTTTGGAACACAAGTCCGATTCCACGATCTTCTGGTGGAATATCAGTTACATTCTCATCTCCAAAATAGATTTTACCTTCAGTTGGTTTAAGCAACCCTGCAATCATATATAAGGTTGTTGATTTCCCACATCCACTTGGTCCAAGTAACCCAATGAGTTTTCCACTAGGAATTGTAATATCCAACTTATCTACCGCAGTCGTCAACCCTTTTTCCTTATTGTCGAAAACTTTAGTGAGCATTTCTAATTTAATTTCCATTTTATCTCTCCTAAGTTAATTTGATTAACACTACATTATACAATAAAAGTAACCGTTTTTAAACATTATTTTGTAAGTTTTTAATTCTGTTAAAATACTGTTAAAATATTCTAAATAATTCGTGAAACATAAAAAAAGACAGGATAATCCCGTCCCTTTGTTTAGCCTAAAATACTGCTAAATACTTCACCATCATAAAGTAAGTATAGTCCAACAAGTACTGCCACAACTATGACAATTTTTGAAAGTTTTTTAATTAACTCGAATGTTCCTAAAACAGTAATGATTACTGCCAATATTGCAACGACAATCTGTTCAAGTATCCCTAAATTTCTTAAAAAAGCCGCTCCAGCGTCGATGTATTGATTCACATCAAACAAACCTTCTAATGCATCTACGATTGCTTCTAACCCTAAACTTTCTAACATTTTTTCACCTCATTTAATATTCATCTATTCCTATTATAACAAAATAGATGTGTATATATTATGAATATTCGTAAAAAATATTATGAATCATATTTTTTTCTACCATCCAATGCTTTTGAAATTGTAATTTCATCTGCATATTCAATGTTCGATCCCGCAGGAAGGCCATGTGCAATTCGACTTATAATCAAATCTGTATCGCTTAATAGTTTTCGAATATATTGTGAAGTCATTTCACCTTCATTACTAAGATTTGTTGCTAGAATTACTTCTTTTATTTGCTGATCATGCAATCTCTCTAACAACCCTTTAATGTTAATGTCTTCGGGTCCAATTCCATCACTAGGTGAGATTGCACCATTTAATACATGATATTTACCATGATAATGATTGGTCTTTTCCATTGCAATAACATCACGGACATCTTCGACAACTATAATAGTATGTTGATCTCGAGACTCATCCTTACATATATAACATGGATCAGTATCGGTTAAATTACCACAAATTGGGCAGGCAAATATATCAGATTTAATATGTTGATATGCTTCAATGATTTGATTGATTTGTTCTTCATCAAGACGATTGAATGTATAAAGGGCATATCGCTCTGCCGTTTTCTTACCAACTCCTGGATACATTCTTAAAGATTCAATCAACTCTTCTAATGCTTTTGGGTATTTCACAACAGTCACTCCCTAAAATAATCCTGGCATTCCTCCGCCAGTAAATTTTGACATCGTAGATTCTGTTTCATCATCTATTTTTTTCATACAATCATTTACCGCTGCAATCACAGTATCTTTTAAAATATCCATATCTTCAGGAAGTTCAAGTGCATCAGTATCAATTGTAATATCTTGCATCTTCTTATCCCCAGTAAACTCTACTTGTACCATTTTCCCACCAGCACTACCATAAAAGACTGATGCTTCTAATTCTTTTTGTGCTGCCACCATTTCTTTTTGCATTTTTTGTAATTTTTTAATCATACCTGGATTCATTTTTTACTCTCCTTTTTTACTTTTACAATATCACCAAACATATCCAACGCGTCCTTTACACTATCCGGTTGTAAATCTTCTACTTCTTCAGCAATCTTTGGAAGTTCTTTTAGTCCCGAGTAGTTAATAGGAGAAAGCTTTATATTGGTTTCTTTGTTTTTCCATTTTTTGATAAATTCTTGTGATTTTTCTTCCCAAACATCCTTTGGTAATGCAAGATAATCAATCTCGCGTTTGTAATACTCACCCAAAAGTTTTGTCGCAGCTTTTTTTGTTGAAGGTTTCATCATACGATTACATAGAGAAGCAGATGGATATTCAATAATAATCATTTGTCCATCAGTTGCGACCAATCTACCATCTGTAATCATCTTAGCAAAGTTCATTTGTTCATTGCTAGCAAATCGCTCAATATCATACCATTTTTGATTCATTTGTATTTTAATTTCTCGATCAGCATTATTTAAAACATCTTCAACATAGCGAATATCATAAGTTTTATATTCTTTTTTATCATCCGTAGCTTGTTTTGTTTCTTCTGTATCAACGATATCTAAATGATTAGATTCATCTTTTTCCCCCACAACTTCTTGGGCTTCTAATTCAAATAGACTTTCTTGCTCTTTATCCATTTGCGGTTCTTTTTCTTTATCTGTCTCTTTTACCGACTCATCTTCAATTTCTTCGTCTATATCTTTATCTATATCTTGATTTAACTTTGTGGTTTCTTTATCCTGTTCTTCTTTGCTAGTTACTTCTTCATCGTTCATATTTTTTTGTTCATCTTTTGATTTTGTTGATTCATCTATCAAATCATTAAATTGATCAAAATTAAATTCTTCTGTCTTTGCTTCAAATGATTTTTTGTGAATATCTTCTTTCAAAGACGCAATTTCTTTTTTCAAAAGATAAATTTCATCTTCAATCACAAGCTCTTGTTTCTCAATTGGATCAACCAATTTGATGAGTGCAAGTTCAGCAAATAATTTCCCGTTATTAGAGAACTTCATATCGTTTAATGTTTTATTTAGAACCTCTATATAGAAAAAAACCACATTATTACTTAAAGAACTCGCTAGTTCTTTAAATCTTTCCTCTTTATAGACCAATTGTTCATCATCTTCAACATTTGTGTTCTTGTAAATCAATACATTACGATAAAACTGAATCATATTATCAATCAATCTTGGCGCTTCTTTTCCAAGTGATATTAATTCATCCAACTTCTTCATCGCCATAATAGAGTCGTTCTCTTTAATCGACCATGCTATATCAAGTAACTTTTCGTTTGAAACCGTTCCTTTGATTGCATGAACATCATCAACTTTTACTTTATCTTCAGTATAAGAAATAACCTGATCTAGTAAACTGATCGCATCTCTCATACCACCTTCAACACTTTCAGCAATCACTTTTACAGCTTCATGATCAATCGCTATTTGTTCTTCTTCGATAATTGTATTTAATCGCTTAATAATCTCTTTAACACTAATTCCTCTAAAATCAAAACGTTGACAACGAGAATGGATTGTCGCAGGAATCTTATGTGGTTCTGTTGTCGCTAAAATGAATATAACATGTTTAGGAGGTTCTTCTAATGTCTTTAATAATGCATTAAAAGCCCCTGTACTTAACATGTGGACTTCATCTATAATATATACCTTATATTGTCCAACTCCAGGTAAATATTTTACCTTATCGCGAATTTCACGAATTTCATCTACCCCATTATTACTTGCAGCATCAATCTCAATCACATCATTGATTGTGTTTTGATCAATTCCTTTACAAATATCACATTCATTACACGGATTTGATGTTGGTGCTTTTACACAATTTACTGCTTTTGCGATAATTTTAGCGATGGAAGTTTTCCCTGTACCACGAGGCCCACTAAATAAATATGCATGTGCAATCTTATTGTTTTTTAATGCATTTTGAAAAGTTTTTGTGATGTGTTCCTGCCCAGCTATTTCATGAAAATTACTGGGTCTATATGTTCGATATAATGCTTTATATGCCATGACAATTCACCTCTTTACTCAATTTCAGTTTGCTGGTTGTTCTTCATATACTCTTTTGTTTTTTCTATGACAGTCATCATTGCTTTATGTTCTAATGAGTGTTTTGGATATTTTTTTATAATATACTCAAAACTCAGTTCTTCTGTTTCCCCATTTTGAACGATGTGATATGCTTGATGCAACCCTTTTTGGAATCGATGACTTTCTTTCAGTTTTCGATAGTCTTCAACAAGTAAATCGAGTTCTTCATCGATTGCTTTTGCCATTGAATCAATGTATTCTTTTAGTTTTTGATCTTCAGTTTGACTTTTTTTACCTCTAAAAAGGTCCGTTATTTTATCAATAAAGAACACAAATAGTGTAACAAAAATCGGTATCCAAAGCAACGAGTAAATCAGTGTTTCATCATAGCCATCATTTCTCCAAGCCTGATATGTTAGATAAACAAAAAGGCCTCCTAATGATAGTAGATAGACAAACAAATAATAGCGTAATGTTTTTTCTTCTCTCATTTTACCACCTAGCAGTATTATACTACAAAATGACGAAATATGATATAATAAATTGGGTGATTAAAATGATAACAGATACAATAGCAGCAATTTCAACAGCATTAGGGCAAAGCGCCATAAACATCGTCCGAATGAGTGGTGACGATGCAATAAATATAGCAAACTTAGTCTTTCGTGGAAAAGATTTAACCAAAGCCAAAAGTCATACAGTACATTATGGACACATCATAGAAGATTCAATGATATTAGATGAAGTCTTAATAACTGTATTTAAAGCACCTAAAACATTTACTACGCAAGACATCATCGAAATTAATTGTCATGGTGGTACTTATGTTGCAAGAAAGATTCTTAGTCTTCTCTTGTCAAAAGGTGCGAGACTTGCAAATAACGGAGAATTTACTGAACGTGCATTTCTTAATGGTCGAATTGACCTTACACAAGCAGAATCTATCATGGATATTATTGAAGCACAATCAAAAATGTCTTTAACCCTCGCAAACAAAGGACTTGATGGAGCAATATATCAATTGATTATTGATTTGCGAGATCAACTTCTTTCCTTGATTGCACACATTGAAGTAAATATCGACTACCCAGAATATGATGATGTCATTACATTATCAAATGAATTAATCAAACCAAAAGTCGAATCCCTACTATCAAGAATCAAAGAAATATTAAAAAAATCTGAATATGGAAAAATCATCAAAGAAGGATTAAAAACTGCCATTATTGGTCGTCCAAATGTTGGTAAATCAAGTTTGCTTAATGCCTTATTAAAAGAAGAAAAAGCAATTGTTACTGAAATACAAGGAACGACAAGAGATACCATTGAAGGATTCATCAATATTGGTGGAATCATCTTAAATCTTGTAGACACCGCAGGTATTAGGGACTCTGAAGATATTGTTGAAAAAATAGGTATTGATAAGGCAAAAAAAGTCATCAATGAAGCAGAACTAATTCTTTTTGTGCTAGATCAATCTGAGACAATCACTGAAGATGATAAAAAATTGCTTGAACTCACTAAACATAAAAAAAGAATCATCATCATCAACAAAAGTGATTTACATAAAAAATTAACGGAATCATTTGAACATAGTGTTGAAATAAGTGCTAGAAACAATGTAGGAATTCAAGAATTAGAAGAATTAATTCAAACGATGTTCTTAAAAGGAGAAGTAAATTTAAATGAAGAAACTTACTTGTCCAATGCTAGACAAATTGCCAAATTAAAAGAGGCAAAATCTTCTTTACAAGATTCCCTCTATGCAATCAAAGAACAATTGCCAATTGATATGGTCGAAATCGATTTAAAAACAGCTTGGTCATTACTTGGTGATATCATTGGTGCCAATTCCTCTACAAACTTACTTGATGAACTCTTCTCAAAATTTTGCCTTGGAAAATAGCAACATTAAAAATAAAGCACATTATTCGTGAATAATGTGCTTTCCTTCTTGATAAACTGCGCCAATTCTTCGACCACTTGTATAATAAATTTGGTCTGGCCCTTCAAAAATGCCACGCATATTTTGCATTGATAATGCATCATTCATAAACAACTGCTCATCAACTAAAGTTTTAACTACTTGTCCAATATAAATTACAACGTTTTCTTCTTCAATTCGATGTTTTACGTCAACAAATAAATTGACTTTGCAATCCGTAATATGTGGTATATTTTCTGTTATACGAAAATCAAAAAGCATTTCTTTATCAATTTCTGTACCTGAAAAAATACGACAAACATCAACTCTTTTTAGTAATTCACTAGATGGTAAATTCACACTAAACATTTTAAATTCATCAATGCCAATCACACTAATGCTATCTTTCTTAAGTGAAACTGCAATCAGCGGGGGATTTACACCCACTTTACCAATCGTAGATATGCTTGAAAAATTTGCTTTTCCATGGACCATTGCACCTACTAAAACAACTGGAGTTGGGCTTAAAATAGACGATGGTTGAATTTCTTTATGCATATTTCCTCCTTTACATAAAACGCTTTCTTTAATATATTTTTATTCTAACATAAAGGATGAAAAAAATCTAATCTTCTTGATAGTCATCATAATACGAATATTCTTTTCCATTTTTTGTATACCTAGCGATGCTATCTAAATTTACATTTTCAGCAGCTCTAAATATATTCTTATCGATATCACTAAAAGTTTCTTTTAAAGAGGCAATCAATTTTTTTGTTTCTGTTCTCTTACTAGCGGTATCACAAGATGAAATTTCACAACCACAAGCCATGGTTTCAATATTGTGATGATTCATGATTCTAATAATATCTTTTTCCTTAATAAGATACATTGGTCTAATTAGCTCTAATCCCTCAAAATTTGCACTTTTGACTTTGGGCAACATTGTTTTAAATGTTCCAGCATAAAAAACATTCATCAATGTGGTTTCTATTACATCATCAAAATGATGACCTAAGGCTAATTTATTACAGCCTTTTTCTTTTGCCATATTATATAGGAAACCTCTTCTCATACGTGCGCATAAATAACATGGATATCCATCTGTTTTTCTTTGAATGATTTCAAATATGTCAGATCTACTAATATTTAAAGGAATTCCTAACTTTTCTGAATTACCAAAATGCAAATCTAAATTATCTTCATTAAATCCTGGATCCATAGAAATAAACTCTATTTCAAAATTCATTAAAGGATGGCGCTTAAGTTCTTGAAAGAGTTTTGCCATCAATAAGCTATCTTTTCCACCACTCATGGCAATACCAACTTTATCTCCATCTTCAATAAGATTATACTTTTTTATTCCTTTTATAAATTTTGACCAAAGTTCTTTTCGATATGTTTTAATTAGACTCTTTTCAAATGATTTTATAAATTCACTGTCCATTTTCTCACAACCTTCTAAAGCATTATATAATATCTTATACAAAATTCAAAATAATTAAAAATAATTATATTGCATTATCGGTAATTAAGTGGTAAAATTAATGTATAAAAAATATTTGGAGGTGATTATATGGGGTTTGAATGGGTATCAAAAAAACCGAACGAGGGTGTAGCCACCCTTTACGATTCGAATATAACCCTGAACAAAGCAGCTAGTTCACATTTTGAACATGCATACAGTGTACTCCTTGGTTTAGACAGTGACTCTTTGAAAATAGCAATAAAACCTATCACAAAAGAAGAATTTCAACTTGGAGCCATCTCCGAAGAGAAAAAACACAAAATCACTGTAAGAGCTAGTTACGCTAGAGTTTGTAACAAAAAATTTATGTTAGAAGTAGCAGAAGTTTCTGACCTTGACTTTTCTGATAACAATTCCTTTAAATTCAAGGCAAAATGGAGTAAAATAGAAGCAGCATTAATTATCGATCTTAAGGATCCGGAGGTGTAAATATATGCTAGGTATTGAAGAAATATGGATCATAGTATGGTTTAGTATTATTATATTTGCTGCATTGATTGAAATGAACACAATGGATTTAACAAGCATTTGGTTTAGCGTTGGAGCATTAATAGCATTTGTGCTAGCAATCGTAGGTTCAAATCCAATTATTCAAGTTATTGTATTCTTTATCGTTTCTTTTGCACTGATATTGAGTGTACGTCCTATCGTAAAAAATTATCTAAAAACCAACGTAATAGGAACAAATTCCGACCGTTTAATTGGTAAGGTTGCAATTTGTACAAAAGAAATCAAAGTTGGGGAACGTGGAGAGGTGAAGATTGACGGAAAATACTGGATGGCCATCACTCCTGGTGATGAAGATATTTATGTGGATGAACGCGTAGAAGTCTTAGCAATCGAAGGTGTTAAATTAATCGTCAATAAAATTATATGAGAATAGGTGCTTTTAAACGACTTGCGTCCTACTTACTTGATGCAATACCATTACTTTTTATTTTAGGTTTATTGTTTAGTTTACTTGTTAGCAATATGCTACAACCAGACAATTATGACCGAGTAATGACTATTTATGAAGAAAACCAAACTGAATATTTTAATACCCTCGAAGGGTATTATGATGATTTTGATGAGGGTTTAATTACCGAAACAGAATTACAAGAAAAAGAACAAAACTTGTTAGAAGATTTTTTAAACAACAACGAATACCTTGAAAACGTCATTTATACATATTACACAAATACCGCATTATATTATTATTTCGGATTTACATTACTATATTTTATCTACATTTTAATAACAAAAGGACAAACATTCGGTCGAAGATTCTTGAAAATCCAGCTATCGGGAAGAGTCACATTTTGGACACTATTCTTACGTGAAATTCTATGGAAAAATATTTTTTGGACCTTCACATTTGGTATCGGATTTATCATTGACTGGATTATGATTACGTTCACAAGAAAGAAAAGAACCTTGCGTGACACATTAACTGAAACCTATTTATCTCACGCAGGGATAGATTACCCATTTTAAAAAAATGAAGGAGGCAGTATTATGGGAGCAGGATGGATTTTATTAGTAGTACTAATCGTATTAACATTAATTGTTGTCGGGGCAGCATTTACAATCGTACAACAAGCAAACAGATATGTCGTAGAACGTTTAGGGGCATATCATGCAACACTAGATGTAGGTTTACATTTCATTATTCCATTCTTTGATCGTGTTAAACGTAAAGTATCAATCAAAGAACAGGTTGTCGATTTTGCACCACAACCAGTTATCACAAAGGATAACGTTACAATGCAAATTGACACAGTTGTATTTTATCAAGTAACCGATCCAAAATTATTTACCTATGGTGTAGAACAACCAATTCACGCAATTGAAAATTTAACAGCTACTACATTACGTAATATCATTGGTGAATTAGAACTTGATGAATCATTAACATCTCGTGATTTAATCAATACTAAAATGCGTAATATCTTAGATGAAGCAACAGACCCTTGGGGTATCAAAATCAACCGTGTAGAAGTTAAAAACATTCTTCCACCAAAAGATATTCGCGAAGCAATGGAAAAACAAATGCGTGCAGAACGTGAAAGACGTCAAGCAATCTTAATTGCAGAAGGTAATAAACGCTCAGCAATCTTAAATGCTGAAGGAGATAAAGAATCAAGAATCCTCCGTGCAAACGCTGAAAAAGAAGCTGCAATTCAAGAAGCAGAAGGTCGCGCAAAAGCAATCATCGAAGTTCAAACAGCAACTGCGAAAGGTATCGAAATGATTAAAAAAGCCGGAGCAGATGAAGCTTACTTACGCTTAGAAGCTTATAAATCTATGATTGAAGTTTCTAAAGGCCAAGCAACAAAATTAATTATTCCTTCAGATATGCAAGGAATGGTAGGACTCGCTTCAACTTTGGCTGAGACCGTTAAAAAAGATTAATTATATTCAATCAAGTAGAGGGAAGTAGATAATCTACTTCGCCCCTCTCACACCACCGTACGTGCGGGACCGTATACGGCGGTTCA
>DFNN01000046.1:16476-18805 GCA_002376065.1 Caryophanales bacterium UBA3566 | reverse complement strand
AAATCGTCCTTTAGTGTTATGGACACTTCCTGAACACCAGGGTGAATTTCATAAGCTATCGAAGAATAAGCATTTGCTTAAAGATGGTGTTCATCAGTCTGATA
Source organism: Caryophanales bacterium UBA3566 (assembly GCA_002376065.1). Classification (GTDB taxonomy): domain Bacteria; phylum Bacillota_I; class Bacilli_A; order Izemoplasmatales; family Izemoplasmataceae; genus UBA3566. The sequence goes on along the minus strand of DFNN01000046.1, from coordinate 18,701 downwards.
AAGAATTGGCTGAAGAAAAAGTGTTAAGTAAAGCATGGGAGATTATGAAACCTCGTTATGAAAAAGAAATGCAACAAATAGTGGATAGATATCAACAAGCTTATGCGAAAGGATTGGCATCTGACAATATCAATGAAATCGGTAAGAAAACAATTCAAGGTAATGTTGATACAGCGATTATTGCCGCAAATAGAACTATACCAGGAAAATTAAATAGTGTGGATGGTACTATTATTGGTGGAGTCATAGAGGATCCAACATATGATGATGTGTTAGATGATTTAGCGGAGCATATTTATCATCAAGGTGGATCTGTTTATGTTTTAGATGATGAGGATATGCCTACTGATAAAGGTATTGTGGCAATATTTAGGTATTAGAAGTCAAGCTCTTAGAATAGTTAACAGTTGTTCTAAGAGCTTTTTCTGATGAAGTATTGAATTCAAAATCAGTGCTTGACAAGCGTTTTAAGAAACAAGTATAATAAATACATATATTAAGAGGGAGGCTTTTATGACAACATTCATTTTTTTATCTATTGGTATTCTTATTGCTTTGATGGCATTGGGATATGCTTTTTATTTGTATCGAAAAGTATTATCTTTTGATGAAGGAGAAGAACGAGTTAGAGAGATTAGTTCTTATATCAAAGAAGGTTCAAAAGCATTTTTACGTCGTGAGTATAAAGTAATTTATACATATATTGCGGTTGCTTTTGTAGTAATATTGGTCGGATTTTATTTTGGATATGATAAGATATCTGGCTTAACTGAAGGAAGTAATACGAATATCATTATCGAGCAAACAAAATATTCTAACTTATTTTTTGCACTTGGGACTGCTTTTTCTTTTGTTTTTGGTGCGTTTTTTAGTTTAGCTGCGGGATATATTGGAATGAAGAGTGCAACAAATGCAAACTCTAGAACTACAACTGCTGCAAAAGACAGTGGAATTATCAAAGCCTTAGACGTTGCCTTTAAAGGTGGAAGCGTCATGGGTATGAGTGTCGTTGGTTTTGGGTTATTGGGATTGTTGCTTATTTTATCGATTTCTTTCCTATTTGGGTTGGATTCATATGAGTCAATTACTTACGCAGCGGGATATAGTTTAGGAGCATCATCGATTGCGTTATTTGGACGCGTTGGTGGAGGTATTTATACTAAGGCTGCGGATGTAGCGGCGGATTTGGTTGGTAAGATTGAATCGAATATTCCTGAGGATGATCCAAGGAACCCAGCGGTAATTGCTGATAATGTTGGAGATAATGTTGGTGATGTTGCAGGGATGGGTAGTGACTTGTTAGAATCATATGTTTCAAGTATTATTGGGGCAGCGACGATGGCAGCACTTGTCTTTACAACAACACATAGAATGAATGGAATCTTATTTGTCATTGCGATTGCTTCTTCGGGTGTATTGTCGTCAATTATTGGATCTTTCTTTGTTCGAGGTAAAGAAGGTAAGAGTCCTTTTAAAGCATTAAAGATGGGGACTTATGTAAGTGCTGGATTGTTTATTGTATTGACGTTTTTAATCAACTTAATATTTTTAGATACAATCAACTCTGATTTGTATTATGATCAATCAAATGTGTTTATGAATATTCGTGAGATTGCCTTTGGATTTGCGCCATTTGTTAGTATTATTATTGGATTATCTGTTGGTGTATTGATTGGGCTTGTATCGGAATATTATACTTCTTCAGATTACCGTCATGTAAAACGTATTGCACAGCAATCTGAAACGGGTCATGCGACAAATATTATTGCAGGTATCGCTACAGGGATGGAATCAAGTTTGATTCCTGTGCTGATCTTAGCGATAGGTATTATGGGTTCTTATACAGTTGCTGGATTGTTTGGTGTTGGATTAGCAGCGGTTGGAATGTTGTCTACTGCGGGTATTACTATTAGTGTAGATGCTTATGGGCCGATTGCAGATAATGCTGGTGGAATTGCTGAAATGAGTGGATTAGATAAGAGTGTTCGTGAAATTACTGATAAATTAGATTCAGTTGGAAATACAACTGCAGCGATTGAAAAAGGATTTGCGATAGGATCTGCTGCGATGACATCTATTGCTCTGTTTAGTGCATTTATTAGAAAAGCTGGTTTGAGTGTGATTGATGTGGCAAATCCAGAGGTTATGTCTGGATTAATTATCGGAGCGATGCTTGCGTTCTTCTTCTCATCACTAGTCATCAAATCTGTTGGTCGTGCAGCCAA
>DFNN01000046.1:0-16081 GCA_002376065.1 Caryophanales bacterium UBA3566 | reverse complement strand
ACACAAAAACCTGATTATGCTGAATGTGTGTCGATTTCTACTACTGCGGCATTAAAAGAAATGGTTGTACCAGCGTTACTTGCGATTGCGACTCCACTTACGGTTGGGTTCTTGTTTGGATCTGAAGTCTTAGGTGGTATGTTGGCAGGAACACTTGTGACGGGTATTATGCTCGCAATCTTTATGGCAAATTCTGGAGGAGCTTGGGATAATGCGAAGAAATTAATTGAGACAGGTGAACATGGTGGAAAAGGTAGTGATGCACATAAAGCATCGATTACTGGAGATACTGTTGGAGATCCATTTAAGGATACAGCGGGTCCATCTATTGACATTTTAATCAAGTTAATGACCACAATATCTTTGGTATTTGCTGCGGCATTTGGAATGGGTATCATTTAAGTGTTTGATAGGGTTAACTGTTAATATTTAAAGAAAAATAAGAAATAATTATATAATAGGTAAGATACTTTGTAAGTGTCTTACCTATTTTCTGTATAATATTTATTTTTTAAGAAGTTCTTTCTAACTTGTGGTATAATGGTGTAAAGCTTTTCACGATACATTTTTAATATTACTAGTTTTTGGAGGTGTTTTTTTTGAATACAGAAAATAAAGAAGTTCAATCAACGAAAGATTATGTTGAAGAATTAATAAAGAATGCACACGATGCTGAACAACGAAATACAGAAGAGGCATTGAAGTATTCATTAGAAGCTTTGTCGCTTGCTATAGAGCATGATTTACCAAGACAAATTGCGAGAAGTTATGTACGTATTGGTCGTTGTCATTGGATCAATGGTAATTTTGACGAAGCAATTGATCATCTCGGGGAAGCTTTAAAACTGAGTGATGAAATTCAAGAAACATATGCAAAAGTTGATGCGTTGATTGGTCTTGGGAATGTATATATTACCATCGAGACACTAGATCAAGCAGTTACATATTATAATAATGCATTGAATATTGCAGAAGAATATGGTTATGGTGATTTGGTTGCGAAAATCTTAAACAATATGGGTACGTTGCATGAAGAACTAAAAAATTATAGTGTCGCACTTGATTATTATCAAAAAAGTTTGAATAAAACAATTGAGATTGCTGATATATACGGACAAGCGATTGCGAACTTAAATATGGGTAATGTGTATATGAGTCTTGGAAATATTGTGGAAGCAATGAAGTATATTACCAAGGCAATTGAACACGGAAAAAGTGATGAAAAGACATTGTTGTTGGCGCATGCATATCATTCAATGGGTCTATTATATCAAAAGAAAAAAGAATATAACGAGAGTGTCAATTATCTATTATTGGGCGTAAAAAAGGCGCTCGAAAGTAAAGATTTGTATATCTTATTTCGCATTGATATTGAACTTGGAAATACTTATGATTTAATGAATCAATTTGATGAAGCTAAGCAGTATTATCAAAAAGCGTTCATGCGATCTCAAGAAATCGGTATGGATGAACTAATGCCTCGTATTTATGAACATATGGCACTTTTCTATGAGAAACATCACATGGAAGAGGAAACACTGAAATATTATAAAGCTTATTATAAAGCGAGTAAAGATGTAGAAGAAAATCGAAGAAGAGAACGAATCAATAGTATTGATTATCAATCAAGATTATCTGATTCATTAGAAGAAACGAAAATATATCGAGAATTATCTAATGAGTTAAGAAAAAGTTATGAAAGTATGCATGTACTTAGTACAATTGGACAAGCAATGACTTCAACACATAAACTAGATGATATTTTTGAACAACTTTATGATAATGTCAATTTATTAATGAATGCAGAAGGGCTTTATGTAGGATTATTTGATGAGAAAGAAAATGCTCTTCGCTTTGACTGGTACATTGAAAAGGGAAAAAAATTGGATAGTTTTACATTGTCTTTAGACAATCAAAAAAGTTGGATGGTTTGGAGTTATTTAAATAAACAAGCAATAAAAATTAATGATATAGAAAAAGAGTATAAAAAGTATATTAAAGGTTTAGCTGCAACTAGAGGAGAGTTGATGCATTCAGCAATGTATGCTCCTTTAATGGTTGAAGGAGAAGTAATTGGTGTTTTTAGTATTCAGGCTAAAGAAAAAAATGTGTATAATGATGTGCACAAGGATTTACTACAAACACTTGCTTCTTATTTGGCAATTGCGATTAAAAACGCAACCAAAACAAAACAACTTGCAAAGTTGAATGAAATGCTGAAAGAAAAGTCTGAGCATGATGGTTTAACAGGGATACCAAATAGAAGATTGTTTGATGAAATTTACGAAAAATTATGGACGCAATCTTTGAACAATGAAGAAGAGTTGTCTGTGATGATTATTGATATTGACAACTTTAAAGATTTTAATGATCAATATGGTCACCTGATTGGTGATGAAGTTGTTAAATCAGTGGCAGAGTTATTGTCAAAACAAAAACGCGATCATCATGATTTTGTTGCTCGTTATGGTGGTGATGAGTTTATCGCCATTTTACCAAATAGTACAAAAGAAGATGCAGAGATTTTCGCAAATAAATTACGGGAATCATTGCTTGTAGTAAATGAAAATTTGGATATTGATACCAAGGTAACGATTTCGATTGGTATCGCAAGTATGGTACCAAGTGTCGATGAATCGAAACAAAAATTAATTTATACTGCTGATAATCAACTATATTTGAGTAAGGCAAATGGAAAAGATAGAAGCTCGTCTATTAGATTTGAGCATTTAAATAAGTCATAAATAGTGAATAAAATGATGAAAAAGCAATAGAGGATTATGTACAAAAAACAGACACTGGAAAGTGTCTGTTTTTGTATATATATCATAAGTGAACATACCCCTTGAAGAGGGAATATTCTTATATATAAAGCTATAAATTATTCTTTTTAATTTGCCTTAGGTTTATATTGGTTTAAGTATAATAATCCAATTCCAAATGTTGTTAGTAGGATAATTAGTAGATAAGTGAGTACGGAATTAGAGAATTCAATTTTAAAGCCAATAGTCGCACTTGCATTGATGGATGCATGAAATATGACAACAAGTAAGATGCTTCTCGTTTTTGCATAAAGCCAAGTTAAGAATGTACTAAACATAACTGCACCTAAAAGAAAAGGGATAAACGCGAAGTCATAGTGAGATACTTCTTTGATGAAGAATAGAGGAATATGCCAAAGTCCCCAAATGACTCCAATTCCTATCGATAGAGGAATGAGAGAAATTTTTGGCATTAAGTTTTCTTGGAGATATCCTCGCCATCCAACTTCTTCAAGCCCACCGAATAAAATAGAAACGATGAGAATCATAAAGAACGTATAAATAGGATTAGCAGGTGAGAATGAGTGATCAGTTAGTAGTATGGAAAATAATTGAAAAATTCCACCTAAAACAATGGGTGTTAGGATTGCAAAAACCCAAAAAATTATATTGTGATGAAGGGAAAATATTTTTGATATAAATTCTTTTTTTGCTTTTGTAGGAGCATTTTTTAAGATAAAGATAAAAGCAAATATGGTCGGACTACTTCCACCTATGATGAATAAAAGTTGGCCCATTAATGAAGAAAACTCAATGATGTTTTGGGATGTTAGTAGTGCGAGCAAACCATGAGACAAATAAGTTAATGCAAAAGTAAACAGTAAGTAGCGTAAGATTGGTTTCATAAGCGCTCCTTTGATTTTTCTTTCATTATACTAAATATGAAAAGTATTACAAGTTGAACATTCTATGAAACGTAGAATGCTTTGGCTGAAAATAGAGAGTACTTATTTCTTTAAAATATGATAACATTAGTGTATAGGTTTATCATTGAACTTGAGGGGGATTATAATGAAAGAAGATGTACTAAGAAATAATTTGATATCTTTAAGAAAAAATAAAGGACTAACGCAAAAAGAGCTTGCTATTAGTTTGAACTATTCTGATAAGGTAATTAGTAAGTGGGAAAGAGGAGAAAGTGTTCCAAATGTTGAAGCACTTGAGCAAATAGCGCATTTTTATCATTGTTCAATTGATGATTTGATTAATGAAAATTTAGATAGTGATGAAGAAACAATAACATCAAGTGCTTTAAAGGTTGTTAAAGTATCTGGAACTAGCAAGTTATTTAATCTGTCTATTTTTATTCCTCTTGCTATATGGATTATCGCAACGTTTTATGGACCACGATATTTTGTTGTTTTTGGATTTGGGTTTTTAATATATTGGATTTATTATGGTTTAAAAATCAGTAAGGTGAGTTTTCACAGTCAGTATGAAGGACATGATATTAAAATTGTTAATAAACCAAGCAAAATAGAGTTCTTTATCGATGAGAATTTGGTCGATGGAAACTATTCATGGTTTGCTTTTCATTTGAAATTAACAGGGAAAATCAATCAAAAAACAATCAAGGCTAATGTTTCTAATAATTTGTTTGTGAAGTGTGAAATATTTGTTGAATAAAGAGAAATGAAAAACAAGAATTTATTTGTGGTAAATTCTTGTTTTTTTGTGCTATAATAGTTAAGATTTTTGATTTATTGGAGGACAACATGACTGCTAAAGAAAAAAACCAACATTTTTATCAAACACTATTTAAGATTGCGATTCCAATCTTTTTTTCGCAGTTACTAGGATCTTTGCTTGGTATTATTGATACATTCATGGTGACAAAATTAGGTGATGATGCCTTGAGCGCTGTAGGGATTGGTAGTCAGTTTATGTTTTTATTATCGATTGTTTTGTTTGGATTGTTTTCTGGATTTGGAATATTTATCGCGCAATATTATGGATCTAAGGATTATGATAATATCTCAAAAGTGTTTTATGTGATGTTGATCACTGGGTTGAGTTTTGCATTGATATTTTTAGGGATTACACAACTGTTTCCTAGAGAGTTACTGACGTTGTTTAATTTAAATGATTCACCAAATCAGCAAGTGATTGAGATGGGGATTGCTTATCTGCGTATTATTGGTTTTAGTTTTGTGACGATGACGGTAAGCTTTGCGATTAGTATGCTTGCGAGAAATGTCCAAAAGGTATTGATGCCATCGATTTTCCAAGCAGTGGGTGTATTAATCAATACTGGGTTAAATTATCTATTGATTGGTGGAAATCTTGGGTTTCCAAAGATGGGTGTTAGTGGTGCTGCTGTTGCGACGCTTGTATCTAGTAGTTTTGTCGTGGTATTGATGATTGGTTATTTATATTTTAGTAGGGAACGAGCATTAAAAGTGAAACTGAGTTCTTTAAAAAATATGAGTATTGCTTTAATAAAAAAATGGTATAAAACTTCTATACCAGTGTTAATCAATGAAAGTTTTTGGGGACTTGGTATGACTGTTTATTTAATAGCATATGGTTTTATAGGGGAGAAAGCAGTTGGTAGTATTTATTTGTCGAATCAAATCAATTCATTGTTTTGGGTTGCGACCATAAGTGTTGCGAATGCATCAGCGGTGATGCTTGGAAATAAACTAGGTAGTAATGATCTTGATACTGCGCGTGAATGGGAAGTTCGTTTCCGTAAGTTGGGTGTGACATTTGGGGTTGTTCTAGGTAGTATATTATTCATCTTTGCGCCAGTAATTGTTCCGCTTTTCGGATCGCTTAGTATCGAAGTGAAAGATATGGTGATCATGATTCTTCGTATTTACGCGGTATATGCGCCAATCAAATTCTTGAATGCGATATTTATTGTCGGAACTTTACGTTCAGGTGGAGATACAAAGTTTGCTTTGTTTGCGGAAATATTCTCTTTATGGGGAATCGGTGTACCACTGGCTTTCGCGTTATCATACTTTACTGATTTACCGTTATATATGATTATTTTGTTCGTGAATTTTGAAGAAGTGGGTAAATTTGTTCTTTGTTATAGAAGAAGTGCTTCTGGAAAATGGATTAACAATTTGACAATGGAATCATAATGTTTTTGAGGCATCCTTGATGCCTCTTTTTGTTTGCTTTATTTCTTCATTTGTTCTATTCTTAACCTAGGAGTGATAACATGAGTGAAACAGTGGATGTTGTAATTATTGGTGGTGGATTTGCTGGGTTGAGTGCGGCAATTGAAGCCAAATTAAAAGGAAAAAATGTCGTTGTACTTGAGAAAATGGCTCGTATTGGTGGTAATTCTGTCATTAGTGATGGTGGGATAGCTGCTGCAAATACTGATTTACAAGAGAAGTATAAGATTGAAGATTCTATTGAGATGATGAAAGAAGATATATTAATCGCTGGAAAATATAGAAATGATACAAAACTAGTTGATGTATTGGTGAATCATGCAAAAGATGCATTTATATGGACGAGAGATTTTTTGGGTGTCGAGTATTCAGACAGGGTTGATATTTTTGGTGGACATAGTGTACCTAGATGTTATACTCCAAAGAACGTAACTGGAAGAGATTTAATTAAAGCGTTAGAAAAAAAATGTATGGAGTTAGAAGTTGATATAAGAACGAAGATATTGGTGGAAGATTTTATCGTTGTTGACGATATTTTTGAAGGAGTAAAGATTGTCGAAAATTACCAGTACCCTAAGGAAACTGATGGTGAGTTAAAAGAATTATATGCGAAAGATGGTATTGTATTTGCTACTGGTGGATATGGACGAAATCAAACATTGATTAAACGGTTTAAGAAAGAATTCATAGATTTAGATAGTACGAATAAGCCAAGTGCGGATAATCATTTATTAGAAAAGTTGTTGGATTACCCTATCAAAATGGTGGATTTAGATCAAGTACAATTATTGCCTTCGACATCAATAGATGAGAAAGGATTTGGGGATGGATCTTTGTTTGGTGATTATGTTGTTTTTCCACTTGGGATATTACTTGATCCTAAAACAATGAGAAGATTTACGAGTGAGTTGATTGATCGTGGTCGTCTATCTGAAGAAATGATGAATATAGGAAATTATGTCATTGGACTAGCTGATCAAGATGCGGTTGACATGGCTGGTTGGGATATTTCTAAGGCAATTAAAAAGGGTGTTGTGAAGAAATATCATTCATTAGAAGAAGTTGCGGTTGCTTTTGAAGGTTCACTAGAAAATTTAAAAGAAACATTAAAACGATACAATACTTTTATTGAAGAAGGAGTTGATCGTGATTTCGATAAATCTTTAACAAATCATAGGAAGATTAAACATCCTCCTTATTATGTCATGAGAATGCGTCCGAAAATTCATCATACAATGGGTGGGTTGAAAATCAGTGAAAAAGGGCAAGTGATGAGTATTAATCATACGCCAGTGAAAAAATTATATGCGGCTGGAGAAACTGCTGGTGGTATTCATGGGGCTGCTAGATTAGGAAGTATGGCCGTGACTGATTGTGTTGTATTTGGAAGGATTGTTGGACAGAGTTTTTAAAATAAAATGAGCCTAAACATATTCAATATGTTTAGGCTCATTACTATAATGCATTATTGTATTCTTCAATCAGTTCATCAAGTAAGTTATGAACAGAGATGATTTTTTCTGCTCGATAAGCATTGGTGCCCGCAAAGGCAAATCCATGCGATAGTTTTCCTATTTTTGCATTGTATAAAGCAAGTGAAATACAATAAGGAGCTTCTTCCTTTTTACAAGTTATTATGCAGTTATATGGACACGAGAAGGGATGTTTCTTACCTTCTTCAACGAGTTTTAAGTAAGGATTGAATATGGCTCTTCCTGGTAAACCTACTGGACTCTTGATGAGCCTGATATCTTCTTGTTTTGCATCTATGTAAGTTTGTTTAAATGCATCTGATGCATCACATTCAACTGTGGTGACAAATCGCGTAGCCATTTGTACACCATCCGCTCCTAAGGAGAGAAATTTATGGATATCTTTTCCTGTATAGATACCACCAGCGACAATCAGTGGTATTGCTTGATTGTGTGTGTCTTCAAATGGCAGTAATATTTCTTTTGTTTCTTGCAAAATTGTTTCTAATGTAAACGTATTTTGCTTTATATCTTCAGCTTTAAAACCTAGATGTCCTCCTGCTTTTGGACCTTCGATGACAAATGCATCAGGGACATAATTGTATTTTGAAATCCATCTTTTTGTGATGAGTTTTGCGGCTCTAGCTGATGAGATGATTGGAACGATTTTTGTATGGGTATTTTGTTTTAACAATGCAGGCAAATCAAGTGGGAGTCCTGCACCACTAAATATGATATCTACATTTGCATCTAGAGCACTTTGTACGAGCTCTTTATAATTTGTCATGGCAACCATAATATTGACACCAATGATGCCTGAGGAGTTTTCTTTGGCTTTGAGGATTTCTTTTGTAAGTGCAACCGTGTTTTCGTAATCGAAATCTTTGATGCGTTCGTTTTCAAACATTCCGACACCTGCGGCACTGATGACACCTATTGCGCCTTCATTGGCAACACTTGATGCCAAATTCGCCATAGATATACCAACACCCATTCCGCCTTGTATAATTGGGATTTTTGCTTCCAACTGACCTATTTTTAATGTTTTCATATTTTTTTTCACCTCTTAAATATTTTTACAAACACATTACTATGTCATACATAGCAATTAGTATATCACGCATAGTAATGTTATACAATCATTAATAGCATTTTATATTAAAATAATTATAAATGGTCAAAAAAGTATAGATGAAGTATATTGCATAGATAAGATAAAGCATTGCTTTAAGATGTATATTTTTTCAATCAGTCAAAGTGAGTGTCTCATTTCTATGTTATACTTGAAGTAAGAGAAAGAGGTGTATCGATGGAAAGGTTAGTAGATTTAGAAACATTAATACAAAAAGGAAAAATGAAAGTACCTTATAAGCATCGAGTGATATTGTTGGTGTACTTAGATGGCGAAGTATTTGCGATTGATGATAAGTGTCCTCATATGAGTGCGTCGCTTTTTCCTGGGAAAATCGAAGGTGATGTGATTTATTGTAAGGATCATAGTTTAGGGATTTCTTTAAAAACTGGGGAAGTTGCGAATCAAAATCAAGCTGACTTTATGAGGTTAGATGAATATAGTAGAAGTGTGAAAAAATATCCGATAATTGTTAAAGATGGTGTTGTTTTTCTAAAGTAGTTTGTTGGGTATTTAGAATAGTACAAAGTTTCTTTGGAGAAGAATGTATTCTTCGTTATAATAACTAAGTAATTATTATATAGGAGGTATTGATATGTCAGATAGTTGTGGATGTAATTTCACGAAAGATACATTGATGGTTGACAAGGTTAGAGTAAAAGGTTTTTCATTAGATCATCTTCCTAACCCGTTTACGATTGATTGTGAATGTGGACACACATTTGAAATGAAGTATCATGAGGACAAATGTCCTAGTTGTGATATGGTTTATGGTGTAACGCCGTGTTCGAATGATTCTGTGGTAAATGTCCAAGCAGCAGGGATTAACTATTAAAACGCCAAACGGCGTTTTTTTTAGTGTTAAGGTTTTCGTGTATTTTGCGTGATATGATATAATGTATTCAAATACTGAATAAGGACGCGAGCATATGACAGAAATTATCGTATACATTATCGGAGGATTTTTAGCAGGGGTTGCGACCGGACTAGTTGGTTTGAGTGCGGCCACCATTATTGCGCCACTATTTGTGACGGCTTTAGGTATGAATCCTTATATCGCAATAGGAATTGCGCTTGCGAGTGATGTTCTTGCCAGTTCTTTGAGTGCATTTCATTATATTAAAAATAAGAATATCCATTTAAAAGCAGCTGCTGTGATGGCGATTACTGTTGTGTTGTTTACCATCTTGACAAGTTATCTATCTAGCAACGTAGATCCTACTAATTTAGGGATTATGTTGAATGTGTTTGTTGTGTTATTGGGATTAAGATTTTTGATTTTTCCAGTGAAGGAAAACAAAAATAGAAAAATATTTCAATTTACAAAAAGTAAGTTTGTCGCGTCTGTATTCTGGGGTGCAGTGATTGGTTCTATTAGTGGATATTTTGGTGCTGGTGGTGGACTAAGTATGCTTGTTGTGCTGACGGTTATATTGGGATATGATTTAAAAACCGGGGTTGGTACAAGTGTATTTATTATGGGATTTACTGCATTAGTAGGTTCAATTAGCCATATTATTATTGGGGGTACATTTTGGATTCCGTTATTGATTACTAGTTTTGCGGCACTTGTTGGAGCGAACTTATCAGCACAATATGCGAATAAAATTAATCATAAGATTTTAAACATCGTTATTGGTGTTGTATTATTACTATTTGGTATTGTATTAGTCATTATATATTTGATGTAGGTTTTATAAGTAGGAGGTGTTTACATGAAAACATTTAGACTACAAGTGGATACTTATCATAAAGAAGAACTCATTGATATTACAAAAGAGATAAGGAATTTTGTAAAAGAAAGTGGTGTAGAAAGTGGGTATCTTATACTTTTTGTTCCACATACAACAGCGGGTATAACCATCAATGAAAATACAGATCCTGATGTTCAAACGGATGTAATAAAGGGTTTAAGAGATGTTTTTCCCAATAGAGAAGATTATCTTCATTTTGAAAAAAACTCTGATGCTCATTTAAAATCATCTGTTATTGGTGTGAGTGAAATGGTTCTCATTGAGAATAACGATCTTGCATTAGGGGTTTGGCAAGGATTGTATTTTTGTGAGTTTGACGGTCCTAAGAGTCGCAAAGTATGGATAAAGATTTTTACAGATTAATAAAAATGACGTTACATTTAGACATGTAACGTCATTTTTTTAATCAAATACACCCATCAGTGATGTCGAGTCAGTGACGATGATATTAAACATTAATGCAAAGATGATTGTTAGAATGAGTTGTAATAAATCAACCCATTTAGGTTTTATGCGATAGTTTCGTTTATGATTTAGGATAAATACGTCAATTAATATAAGAAAAACAATGGTAGGTATGAACATCCAAAAATCGATTATTGGTTGATAATTGAACGATTCTTTGTCTCCTAAAATGTAATCTAAGTTTAATCCTAACAAATAACCTAATGTTGCGATCGTTATATGTACAATTAGGTAAATACGGCGGATGATATAATGAAATTTATTGTAAGGATCACTGAATTTAATAAGGACAATGATATAAAGAATGCTTAAAATTATGAATATTTCAAAGATAAATGTTTCATAGGTAAAAAGGATTTCTATGATATTAAATTCAAGTATACTAGTAATTCTGTATGCTTCATAAAATGCGATAATGAAGAACAGTAATGAGACAAAAATTAAAACAAATAAAGTTGTGTCTGGTTTTTTCATAGAATACCTCCTTTTGTCTTTAATATTATAGCATATAAGAGTCTAAAATGATTTTTTGTTCATCTTATCTTGTTTGTATCTGATTCTTAGGCGTGGTAAAATATAATTATCAAACGTGATAAGGAGTTTTTATAATGGGGAAAAAATTGGGTGTATGTTTGACCGGTGGAGGAGCACGAGGTGGATATCAAATAGGGGCGTTAAAGGCGCTTGAAGAACTTGGTATTTTAGATAAGGTTTCTGCTTTTTCTGGGACTTCTATTGGTGCAGCGAATGCGTCGGTTGTTGTTTCTCGTGGTGTTGATAAAGCTTATGATATATGGCTTAATCTACCGAAAGATAATATTCCAAGAAAACCAAAAGATCGTGAAAATAGATTTAAGTTTGAATTTGGGAATGGATTATATTCAATGGACATTTTTGAAGATGTGATGGTCAGTGCTGTTGATTATAAACATTTAAGAGAAAAAGAAGTATATGTGACTATTTCTGAAGGTGGAGAAGCAAAGGATGGTTTGCTTGAACTGGTAAAAAAATCAATCAACTATTATGTGAAAAATCAATCCCATGCACATTATTTACCTCTCCATCAGTTATCAGATGAAAGAATTCATAAGGGTATTGTTGCTTCTTGTTCGATTCCAATTGTCTTTTCACCAGTGATGATTGACGGAAAGAAAGATTATGATGGTGGTGTTTTTGATAATACACCTGTAAAGCCACTTGTGGAGAGTGGGTGTGATGAGATTATTGTGATTCATCTTCATAGAAATCGATCTCAAGTGAATAAAGAAGAGTTTCCTGATGTTACTTTTCATGAAATCAGACATCAAAGTTGGCGTGAACTGGGAAGAATACTAAAGTTTACAAAAAAACAGACAATGCAGTTATATGAATATGGATATCAAGATACCATGCGATATTTTCAGTCACAAGAATAATTAATATCTTGTAGAAAATAAGTCATGGTATAATAAAGTATAAAGTTCTTTATGTCTTAGTCTAGGAGGAAGACAATGGCTAAAAAACATAATCATAGATTATTCAATTTTATTGCACCAATTTACGGATTATTTTTCAAGCGTCAAAAAAAGAAGTACCGTGAAATCGTGAATGTAATGAAAACTGAATTAGATGTAACAAAGTATAAGTCTGTGCTAGATGTAGGATGTGGAACTGGAGCACTTTGTGCGGTGTTAAAAGATGAGGGATTAGAAGTAACAGGTGTTGATCCTGCTTATAAAATGTTAAAGGTAGCACGTAAGAAAACAAATGATCATTCAATTACGTTTGTGCAGGCTGATAGTTCAAAAGGTCTTCCTTTTGAAGATGATTCTTTTGATTTGGTGATTGCTTCTTATGTGGCACATGGATTGCAGATTGAAGAGCGAAAAAGTTTGTATCAAGAGATGAGTAGAATTGCGAAAGAAAAAGTAGTTATTTATGATTACAATGATAATAGAGCGCCGCTAACAACTTTTGTTGAATTTATGGAAGGTGGAGATTACTTTCAGTTTATTCAATACCCTGTTGTTGAAATGGAGGATTGTGAAACAGATATGAAGCGTTGTTTCAAAACAGTCAAAGCTGTGGAAGTCGATATTCGGGCTTCTTGGTATATATGTACCCCTTTTAAAAATAGTGAAAGATGAGAATGACCTATATTATTAGGTCATTTTTGTTTTCTAAATAGTAGTGTTGCTAAAATGAAGATTTTATTGTTAAAAAGAAGGTTAAGAATCTTATGTCTTATACTAAAAATATAAGGAGTGATATGATGAAATTTCAAAAAGAGATGACACTAGGTGAGATTGTGTCGACATTTCCAGGTAGTGAGAAAATATTGAAAGAATATGATATTGATTATTGTTGTGGTGGACATAGAGTAGTGAGAGAAGTTACAAGTGAACAGAATATTGATGTTAATGATTTATTGAGTAAGCTTGAGGCTGCCTATGAGGTTGTAATGAAATATGGTGAAGAAAAAGTAGATTGGGTTCATGCGCCAATTGATCATTTGGTTGAACACATTTTGCAAGCACATCATGCGTTCTTACATAGTAACTTAGGGTATATAAGTGAACTTACAACGAAGATTCTTCGTGTACATGGTGAACATCATCCAGAGTTGTTAGAAGTTTTTCAAACGTTTCATCAACTTAAAATGGAATTAGAGGCACATTTAATTAAAGAGGAGACAGTACAATATCCTGCAATTAAAAAGTATATTGAGACAAACAATTTGGGAGATTTGAATAAAGCTGTAAAAGTGATTGATGAATTGGAAAACGAGCATACTTTTGCGGGAGATTGTTTGAAACAATTGAGAAAAATAAGTGGTAACTATGAAGTGCCTGCAGATGGATGTAGTACTTTTTTGAAAACATATGAGATGTTGGAATTGTTAGAATCGAATACATTCACACATATTCATTTGGAAAATAATATCTTATTTGGTCGTTTAAAAGAATTAAAGCAGTAGTGAGATAGATATTTGCTTGCAAGAAGATTGTTTCCTTTGTACAATAAGAGTTGTATATTGATGGAAAAGAGGAAAGAATATGAGCGAGAAGTATGGATATTTATTGCGAAATGTAGAAATTTATTCACCTAAATATTTAGGCATCAATGATGTATTGGTCGTGAATAATAAAATTTTAAGAATAAAGAAGAAAATCAAAGATATTCCTGAGTTTGTTGAAATCATTGATGTAAGTGGTATGAAGATGATTCCGGGGATCATTGATCAACATGTTCATATACTTGGTGGTGGCGGTGAAGGTGGTTTTGCTTCAAGGGTACCTGAGGTGAAGATTTCAGAATTAATATCTTCTGGTATTACAACAGTTGTTGGTCTTTTAGGAACTGATGGTGTTACAAAGAATATTGAGTCATTGATTGCCAAAACAAAAGAGTTAAGACACTTTGGATTTAATGCCTATGCCTTAACAGGTAGTTATGATTATCCAAGCATAACGCTTACTGGTGATGTACGTAAAGATATTATTTTTATCGAAGAAGTGATTGGTTGTAAGATAGCGCTGTCTGATCATCGCTCTCCGCAAATTACAAAAGATGAGTTACTGAGACTAGTTAGTCAAATTCGAACTGCGAGATTATTGTCTGGGAAAAAAGCGTATTTAAAATTACATATGGGCGAAAGTAAGGAAAAATTGTCGATGATTGATGACATCTTAGAGTCGACAGATATTCCAATTGATATCTTTAGACCAACACACGTTGGTCGCACAAAAGAATTGCTTGAAGATGCGATTGTATTTGCGAAAAATGGAGGAATCATCGATTTTACCGCAAGGCCAGATGAATCTTTCAAAGAAAAAATGAAGTATGTAATGGATCAAAATATACCAAGAAACCTCATCACCTTTAGTAGTGATGGAATGGGTAGTTGGTCTACTTATAAAGATGGTGCTTTAGACAAAATAGGATATTCATCAATGGATGCATTGTTAAAGTCAATTCAGTATCTATTTGAAGAAAAATTGCTTTCTTTAGAAGAACTGTTGCCATTTGTTACAAGCAATGTAGCGAGTGCGCTTGGATTAGAGTGTAAAGGATCAATAAGAGAAGGCAATGATGCAGATCTTGTTTTAGTAAATGATGCATTTGAAGTTGTTTACCTATTTTCAAATGGGAAACTGATGATGAATGATCAAAATATATTGGTCAAAGGATACTATGAGTAATAAAACATCCATCTTAAACGATTGTTTAAGATGGATGTTTTTTAAAATTGTTTGATATTATCCCAAGAAGGTTTTAATTCTTTGCATTCAATTTTATGTACAATGGAAACAATCTTATCGTTGAGTGGGGTGGGAATATGAAACTTGTTTCCATAATCGATTACAACACCATTAATTGCATCAATTTCTGTTAGTCTGTCGTTCGCCAAATCGCGTAACATGCTCGATCTAATTGCTTTGTGTTTTCGCATAGCGATGGGTAAGATGAATAAACTAAACTGTTTCTTGATCTTCGATTGATAATTCATTAGTTTGACGATGTTTTTTCCTTGTAAGGGTTCTATTGTTATGTTTGCTTTAAATGCAACATCAATACATTCTTTGATGATTTCTAAAGCAATTCTTTTTGATTGCTTGTTTTTTGATAGTTCACCGAATGTTGCGCCTGTAACGACAGATAATCCACTAAATGCTGCGTTGACTAGTAGTTTTGCCCATCTAGCTCCGATAAAATTATCCTTTACTTCTACATGTCCCATCGTTTCTAATAATGTGACTAAGTAGTGAAATTTTTCATCATCAACTTGCTGATTAGAACCTATTTGGAATGTGAGGGTATCTCTTGAAGGTTTTGTGGTGAGTTCTGCGATACCATGACTGTGAAATGTAGCACCCCAAGACATGGTTGCGCCAACTGTTTTATGTTCACCGATGATTGAGGCAATGAGTGGTTCGGGAATACCATTTTGTAATGTACATATGATTCCGTCTTCCTTTAGATATGGTTTTAAAGTATGAACGATTTCTTCATTATATCTTTGTTTGGTCATTAAAAGTATTATGTCATACTCTTTGTTCATTTCTTCAGGGAATATTGCATGTACTTCTTGATGAAATGATATTGTTCCTGTGATGGTTGCGCCTTTTTCTTTTAAGGCTTTCACGTGATCTTTATTTCGATTGATTAAATCGATTTGATAACCAGCTTTTGTGATACAAGCACCGAGTACTGTACCCATTGCGCCTGCTCCATATATTGCGACATTCATGATGACACCTCCATTTTTTTATTATATCATAATCACGCTTGTGAATGTAGGCTATTTGTTCTATAATAAAACATG
>DFNN01000131.1:1676-50068 GCA_002376065.1 Caryophanales bacterium UBA3566 | reverse complement strand
AGAAGAACAAGTTTTATAACTTGTTCTTTTTAATTTGCTTGTTTTACGGTATAATAAATTTAACTGGAGTGTGATTATATGTTTAAAAGATTACTAAGAGACAGAAGCGACGGAAAAAGAATTAAAGCGAAAGATCCATTTTTTCGCATCATCCCATATGTTATGAAAGAACGCAGTGATGCACAAGTATTTTTTGAAGAAACTATTAAGTTAGATGAGATTCAAAATTTGACAAATAAGTTACGTAAAGAAGGTATGAAAGTACGTTTTGTCCACTTTGTCATCGCATCTGTGGTACGTGTACTTAGTCAAAAACCAAAAGTAAATCGATTCATCGCAGGAAAAAAAGCATACAGTAGAAATGAGATAGCGATTTCTATTGTCATCAAAAAGAGTATGGATATTGACAGCCCAGAAGCGGTTATTAAAATGTTCTTTTCACCAACAGACACATTATATGATATCGTAGAAAAGGTCAACAAAGCCTTTGATGAAAATGCTGAGAAGATGAGTGAACAAAACAATACAGATAAAGCAGCGAAATTTTTTAATATGTTGCCAGGTTTTTTACTGAACGCCAGTATTGGATTTATTAAGTTTCTAGATAATCATCGAATGATGCCGAAATTTTTAATCAAACTGAGTCCATTTCATTCAAGTGTTTTTGTCGTAGATTTGGGATCAATTGGAATATCAAGTGCGTTTCATCACATATACAACTTTGGAACAACAACTGTGTTTATGGCCTTTGGAACAAAGGATAAAGAGATAGCAACCAATGCTGAAAAAGAATTGCTTACGAGAAAAACAATCAACATCAAATATGTTGTAGATGAGCGAGTAGTAGATGGGTATTATTTTGCTAGTGCGATCAAGATGTTTCGCGTCGTTATGCATAGTCCTGAACAGTTATTAGAACCACCTCTTAAGGTTGAAGTGGATGATGAGGTGTAAGAATTTTTCACTTTTTTACAAATAAGTATTTACAAGTTAGTTTGGTTGTGCTAAACTAAAAAAGGTTAACACAAAAATATGCAGAAAGAGGTGATGGAAATGGCAGTAAATGTATTCTTACCAAAAACAAGTAGAATTTCAAATTTAGGTTTTTTTGTCATGCAAAAATATCCATCACTGATTGAAGAATCAAGCACTATTTAACTTAAGTGTTTTCTTATTTAGAAAACGTTAAGTGAATAGATTATTTCCGCTTGCTTTATGTCTTTCATCGGTTGATGAAAGGCATTTTTTTATTGAAAAGAGGAAAATTATGAATATATTAACAGTTTCAAAACTAGCGAAAACATTTGGTAACGATACGCTCTTTGAGCATGTATCTTTTGATATAAATTCGAAGGAAAATATAGCATTAATTGGAAAAAACGGTACAGGAAAGTCAACATTGGTTAAAATGATATTGGGTGAAGTCGCGCCAGATGAAGGTGAGATTCACATCAACAAAAAGGCGAAGATAGGTTATTTATCACAACGTGTAATCACAGATACTTCCCATACTTTAATCGATGAAGTACTTTCAGTATTTCAAGAGGCGCTACATGTTGAACAAAAAATCAAAGACATCAGTTTGAAAATGGAAAAAGATCCGCATAATGAACAATTGCTTTCAACTTATGCAAATTTGGAGCATGATTTTGAGAGTAAAGGTGGATATGATATCCATTATAAAATTGATATGATATTACATCAATTTGGATTTTCTCGAGAAGAGTATAAAAGACCAATTATTACCTTTTCCAATGGTGAACAAACAAGAATTGCGTTTGCGAAATTATTATTACAAGCACCAGACTTATTGATTTTAGATGAACCGACAAATCACCTTGATATACGTATCATTGAGTGGTTAGAAGATTATTTAATGAAATATGATGGTTCAGTATTTATCATTACGCACGATAAATACTTCATTGATAAAGTATGTAAAAAAATACTAGAAATCGATGTCCAGGAAATGCAAATATATCATGGAAATTATAATCAATATTTAGAGCAAAAAGCAGAAAGATTCGAACGTTTGCTTAAAATGTATAGACGACAACAAAAAGAGATTCGACATCTTGAATCATTTGTTGAACGATTTCGATACAATGCAAAAAAGGCAACGATGGCACAAGATCGAATCAAAAAGTTGGGCCGTATTGAACGAATCAAAGAACCAAAGAAAACAAAACGCAAATTACATTTGGCGTTTCAACCAAGAAGACCAACTAGAGAAGTGATTTTAGAAGCCAAAGACGCAACTTTTGGGTATGAGGAACCATTGATTAAACATTTATCCTTTACCATGCGTGGATTCGAAAAAGTCGCAATCATTGGTCCGAATGGAACAGGAAAAACGACATTATTAAAAATTCTACAAAATAAAATGTCATTGATGAGTGGAAAAATTCATTTCTTAAGGGATTATAAAATCGGATATTTTGATCAAAATCAAGAGAGTTTGTCATTTCATAAAACAATCTTTGAAGAAATTCATGATTTACATCCGATGTTCACAAAATATGATATCTATTCAATTGGAGCGAAATTTCTCTTTTATCACGAAGATATGGATAAAAACATTTCAGTCTTAAGTGGAGGCGAAAAAGTACGATTGGTGTTACTATTATTGATGTTAGAAAAACCTGACTTATTGATTTTGGATGAACCAACCAACCATTTGGATATTGAAACAAAAGATATCGTAGAAGAAGTATTTGATGAATTTGAAGGTCCTATAATCTTTGTTTCGCATGATCGATATTTTATCAATCGAATTGCGTCAAAGTTGATCTATTTTGAAAACCAAAAAGGAACTGTGTTTGAAGGTAACTACGATGCATATAAAGTATTTTATGCAGAAGAAAAAGTCAAACATTTTGAAACAACCAAGAAAACACATAAATCTCCACAAGATAGTAAAATATCCATTGCAGAAATTGAAAAAGAAATTATGACAATCGAACAAAAGATTGAGTCAAAAAAAGCATTAACTTTCGAGTCTGAATATTACTTGGACAAAGAAAAAATCGAGGCATTGAATAAAGAAATTGAATCATTAGAAAATGATTTACAAAAACTAGATGAAAAATATTATAAACTACTAGAAATGGACTAAATGAGGTGATGACATGAGTAGAATACATCAGTTTTTCAAATGGATGCATGGAAACAAACGTTACTATTTACTTGCGATTGTATTATTGATTAGTCTTCAATATTTTCGCACATTAACACCCCTCTTTATTCAACATGTGATAGATGCTGTGTTGAATGATAAAGAGTCAAGCTTTCCACGAGTATTACAAAACTTAGTTGCCGCAGATACAGTTGCGGAACAGTTGATGCTTGTTGGGATAGCGTATGTTGTTTTTCAGTTTATTCGCGTGATTATTATGTTTGGACGTCGTATTATCAATGCGTACTTTACCGAACGAATCGCTTATAATATGAGAAATACGTTATACAAAAAATTACAAGATTTATCATTTACTTACCATTCTCACGCAGAAACAGGCGATTTGATTCAACGTTGTACTACAGACGTAGAAACATACCGTGTGTTTGTTGGTGAGCAATTAATTGAGATTATGCGACTCGTCTTTTTGATTGGATTTAGTGTCTATCAAATGAGTCGCATGTCGGTACCAATGACGTTGGTGTCTTTGATTATCACACCAATCATTTTTACAGCTGCACTCATCTACTTTATCTTTGTAAAAAGAGTCTTTAAACGTGTAGAAGAAACAGAAGGTACCATGACAACAACACTGCAAGAAAGTGTTACTGGTATTCGTGTTGTTAAGGCATTTGCGAAAGAGAAATTTGAGATTGAAAAATTTGATCGTCATTCAAAAGCCTACATGAAAGAGAACATTCATTTATTAAAATTAATGGCCTATTTCTGGAGTGGAACTGACTTTATCATCTTTATTCAATATTGCTTAACAGCAAGTGTTGGGATTTATTATGCATTAAACGGCCAATTAGACAGTGGAGAATATATCGCATTCTTAAGCTTTGTTGGGATGATTGTCTGGCCGATGCGTCAACTAGGACGTATTGTTGGAGATTTCGGAAAAACGATTGTAGCACTTGATCGTATTGATGAAATTGTATTAAAAGATAATGAACACGATGATGATTCATCAAATACACCAGAAATTAAAGGGAATGTCAGCTTTGAACATGTTGGATTTCAGTTTGATGATGATACAAAACCGTTGCTTACTGATATTTCATTTGATGTAGCACAAGGGGAAAGTATCGCAGTCATCGGACGAACCGGAAGTGGGAAAAGTACTTTAATCAATTTAATGGTTCGTTTATTAGAAAATCAAGAGGGAAGTATCAAATTTGATGGAATTGACATCAAAAATATCAATAAAAAACATTTGCGTAAAAATATTGGAATCATTATGCAAGAGCCGTTTTTATATAGTCGATCATTATACGATAATATCGGAATCATTAAAAAAGATGCAAAACAAGATGAAATTTATAAAGCAGCATCAATTGCCTCTTTACACGACGATATCCAACAATTTGAAGAAGGATATAAAACATTGGTTGGAGAACGTGGTGTTACCTTAAGTGGAGGGCAAAAACAACGTGTTGCGATTGCTCGTATGCTGATTGATAATAAACCGATTTTAATCTTTGATGATAGTTTAAGTGCAGTCGATACAGAAACAGATATTCAGATTAGACGTGCATTAGACGATTATTGGAATAATACAACGGTATTCATTATTACCCACCGTATTACAACTGCGATGGAGGCAAACAAAATCATCGTATTAGATGAAGGAAAAATTGCAGAAATGGGTACGCATAGTTCACTCTTAGCAAAAAAAGGAATTTATGCCCAATTATGGGACATTCAATCCAATGTTGAGTATGATTTCAAACACATCAAGAAGGGAGTGAGTGCAGATGAACTACTTTGAAGAAGAAGAATATAAAGAGACGAAATTTGACTTTGCCGTATGGCGTAAAATATTCGGACATATGGCACCATTTAAAAAACATATTATTATTGGTATGATGGCTGCAGTTGTACTTGCTGGTGTAGACATTGTTTACCCATTAATCAACCGTTATGCGATTGATGAAATTATTGAAACAGGACAAGTAGAAAACTATCCAACCTTTTTAGGGTTTTACATTGTCTTTATCACCGTTCAAGCAGTGATGGTCTTTACCTTTATATGGAACGCAGGACAAGTGCAACAAAAGTTATCTTACAGCTTACGAAAAAAAGCATTTAGAAGATTGCACGAACTTCCATTTTCATATTATGATCGAACTCCTGTAGGATGGATTATGGCCCGTATGACAAGCGACTCAAGAAACTTAGCTGATATTTTATCATGGAGCTTAATTGATTTATCTTGGGGACTATTGATGATGATCGGTATCGCAGTAGTGATGTTTATCATTAACTTTAAACTTGCGTTGATCTCCTTAAGTGTTCTGCCATTATTGATTTTGGCGAGTGTGTATTTCCGAAGAAAAATATTAAAAGCGTATCGTAAGATACGTAAAGAAAACTCAAAAATCACTGGAGCTTTTAATGAAGGGATTACTGGGGCAAAAACAACCAAAACTTTGGTCTTAGAAGAAGAAAACTTTAATGACTTTGACCGTTTAACTTCACGAATGAAAAAACATTCTATCCGTGCGGCGATGTTTGCGGGATTGTATTTCCCAACTATCTTATTGATTTCTTCAGTAGCGATTGCACTTGTGATTTACTATGGTGGTTCAGAAGTAGCAACTGGATTAATCACAGCTGCCACACTTTACTTATTCACCAATTATATTATGCAGTTCTTTGAACCAGTAATGCAACTTGCGAACATTTTAGCAAGATTTCAACAAGCGCAAGCCTCTGCAGAACGTTTATTATCATTGATTGAACAAGAACCTGATATATATGACACAAAAGAGGTCATTGAAAAATATGGAGACGCAATTGATTTTAAAAAAGAAAACTGGGAACCGCTGATTGGAGATGTCGAATTCAAAGATGTCACATTTAAATACAACAAAGGTGAAAAAGTATTAGACCATTTCAACCTTCAAGTACAAGCGGGAGAAAGCATCGCACTTGTTGGTCAAACAGGCGCAGGAAAATCCACGATTGTCAACTTGATTTGTCGTTTCTATGAACCGACAGATGGAAAACTATTGATTGATGGACGTGATTATAAAGAACGTTCAATTGGATGGCTACATGATAATTTAGGTTATGTATTGCAGTCACCACATTTGTTTAGTGGAACAATTCGCGAAAACATTCGTTATGGGAAACCAGAAGCGACAGATGGGGAAGTTGAAGAAGCAGCGAAAATGGTAGAAGCACATGATTTCATCATTAAATTTGATGATGGTTATGATACAGAAGTTGGCGAAAGCGGAGCACGCTTATCTGTTGGACAAAAACAATTGATTAGTTTTGCCAGAGCGCTCATTGCTGATCCAAGAATTTTAATTTTGGATGAAGCAACTTCGAGTGTAGATACCAATACAGAGCGTAGTATTCAACACGCAATTGATGTAGTTTTGAAAGGTCGTACTAGTTTTGTTATTGCACATAGACTTTCTACAATTACATCGAGTAATCGTATATTGGTGTTGGAACATGGTAAAATCTTAGAATCAGGAACACATCGTGATTTGATTGACAAAAAAGGAAAATATTATGATCTTTATACAAATCAATTTAAGACAGAATCAATTGAATTATCAAAGAGTAAGCAATAGCTTACTCTTTTTTTTGTGCATATGCACCCCCGTAAATAGAAAATTTGTAAATATATTTTATCAAAAATGAGACTTTTCAGCACAGGTATGCGCTAAACAAGAAAAGGTTTACATTTCGAACTAATTTGTATACAAAATAACCCTTGTATATGGCTTTACTAGTATTTATAATATGCTTGGAATGGTGATATTATGAACGAAAACGAAATGTTTTATCACGCGGTAAATATGTCAGTTACATATGCTGATAATCAGAAATATATTAAACAAACTAGTTTACTAATTGACGATGTATTAAAGAAGAAGTCGTTGACAAATCATCTGTTGATTTTAGGTGCTGGGAATATGAATGATCTGTCATTGGACTTTTTTTTGCGGAAGTTTGAACGTGTTACTTTAACAGATATTGATGTCAATAGTATGGAACAGCATATGAAGAATAATCATAAGAATCCAAAGATAAGCATTAAGCAGATGGATTATCTTGGTTTAAGTCAAAGTGGCTTTTTTGAGGATTTAAAGGATTTATTACTGAATGCTACTTCGAAAGATGAAGTGAAAAGTATTGTAACAAGTAAAATTCAAAATATGCTTACTTATCATTTCTCTCCAAACTTTGATCAAGGCTTTGATGTTGTGTATATATCACCAATTTATACGCAACTATTCTATCGACAGTTGGAAAGTTATGTTAGTGCATTAGGTCAAGAAGGATTCAGAAAAGAGTTGATGGAAGAAAGTTTAAGTGTAGCACTTCAAGAAATGATTCACGTAATTGATCATTTTAATAAAGAAGTAGGAAAACTTGTGAAAACCAATGGAGTTGTTTTTATTGCATCAGATATTTTTCAATTAAGCAATGATTCATTTTCGAATCAAGTTCGTTTAGCCATTGAATCTCAACATGACATTGAAAAGTTGCATCAAGAATATCAAGATACTTATGGTTTTGGCTTAGGAGATTATGGTTTGTATTCTGCGAATACATTGCTTCATTTATTGAAAAGCAAATGGTTTATTTGGAATCAAAGTAAGCATCAAACATATGCCGTTAAGTTTTGTGCATTTGAAAAAATAGATGAATAATTAGGAGGTTTATTTATGAAGTATGTAGCAACATTTCTAGTATTATTTGGTAGTTATTTATTACTTGCTGGAATTACCTTAGAAGAAGTCATCGTTGGCGCGATTGTTAGTCTTGTGTTGTCTGTGATTATTTCTAATATGGTGAGTTATAACATTGACGCAAAGTTTCCATTGAGACTTGCATTATTCATTGTGATGTATGTTCCGGTATTTTTAATTGAACTCATCAAAAGCAATGTGAATATTGCTTTAAGAGTGATCAATCCCTCACTCCCGATTCATCCTGGCTTTGTAAAGGTAAAAACGGCTTTGACAGGAGATTTTCAAAAATTATTATTGGCAAATTCTATTACATTAACACCTGGTACTTTGTCAGTTGATATTGATGGTGAATACTTATACATTCATACAGTAGATGTCACAACCGCTGATGCGAAAGCATCAAAAATTGGTGCGAAATTTGAACGAATTATAGGGGTGATCTTTAAATGATTACAATCATTGTATTTGGACTCATAGGTCTTGGATTACTATTTGCATTAATGCGTTTGATTATTGGACCTACTGTTGCGGATAGAGTAGTTTCATTAGATACATTTAATGTGATTGTGATTGGAATAATTGTGATGCTTAGTTTTGTTTTTGAGCGTTCACTATACCTTGATATCGCAATCATCTATGCAATACTCGCATTTTTAGAAACAATTGTATTTGCACGTTATTTGGAGGGTCATTATGGAAATCATTAGTGGAGTATTTTTAATAATAGGTGGGCTTTTTTATGCCCTTGGTGGATTAGGTATATTCCGTATGCCAGATACGTTTGACCGTATCCAAGCAGGAACCAAGGCAACAACCTTAGGTGCTTTCTCGATTTTGATTGGGGTTGCGTTTATGTTTCCTTCTTGGAGCTTAAAATTATTTCTTATTGCTTTGTTTATTGTTTTGTCAAACCCAATTGGTTCAAGTGCTCTTGCCAAAGCAACATATCGTTCATTTGGCGGACCAAGTAATGTTGAGCGTGATGATTTAAAAGAATTTTTAGGAGGTACAAAAGATGTTGATTAATGTCCTCGAAATCATTGTTTCGATTTTATTATTGTTGCTTGCATTTTTGGCACTTAGTAGTAAGTCATTGATTAAGTCAGTAATGTTCTTATCAAGTCTGAGTATGCTAAGTGTGGTCGCTTTTGTTTTAATGAAAGCACCAGATGTTGCTTTAACTGAGGCAGTCATTGGTAGTGGATTGGTGACAAGTTTGTTTGTTTTTACCTTGTTGGCTACTAGAAAGGTGGGACAAAAACAATGAAAAAAGTACTCGCATTGGTATTTGTTTTAGTTTTAGGCGCTTTAATCATGAATCATTTAAATGACAATAATCTCTTTGCTGGATTTGGAGACGCGATGTTAGAAAATCGTGTCAGTCAATCATATATTGATCGTGATGCAACTGAAAACAATGATGGTGTTGTCTTTGATGAATCACTTGATTTGGAAAGTGGCGCAGCCAATACCGTAACCGCTATTGTTGCGGATTATCGTAGTTTTGATACATTAGGAGAAGTAACAGTATTGTTTATTAGTTCTTTTGGTGTTGCTTTATTATTAGGTCAATCAAAGAAACGAATTGCTCTGGAGTTTAAACCAAACTTTATGTTGAAAATAGGATCACGAGCATTGTTTGCGGTGATCTTAATGACAGGTGTATTCGTTAGTATTCATGGTCATCTCACACCTGGTGGAGGATTTCCTGGAGGTGCAATGATTGCTAGTTCTATGTTGTTGCTTTATTTAGCAGATGATGAATTTAGAGCAAAAATGCGCGGATTTAAAATTCTTGAAAGCGTGATGGGAGTTTTTTACATTATCTTAGGTTTGGCAGGATTAATGATTACCGGATTTTTCTTAGAAAACTTCCTTGATAATGGAGCATTAGGTACATTATTTAGTGCCGGAATGATTCCAATTGTTTATATCATTATTGGATTAAAAGTCGGAAGTGAGATATCAAGTGTGATTGATCATTTCTTAAGTGAGGAGGGTGCTTAATGTTACAAATAGCAGGATTATTATTAATGATGCTTGGATTATATGGTTTACTCACAAATCGCAATGTCATCAAAATTATATTGGCACTCAATATCCTTGAAATAGGGTTAAATATTTTTATTATCAGTATTGGGTTTGTTCGTGGTGGAGAAGCACCAATATTCTCGAGTGAAACTACGTCTAATGCATTGGTATATGTTGATCCATTACCACAAGCATTAGTATTAACAGCAATCGTTATCGGTGTTGGTACAACTGCACTTGGACTTGCTTTTGCTAAACAAATCTATGCCAAATATCACACATTTGAATTAGATGAAATGGGGGAAGAGTAATATGAATATCGCGTTATTTGTCGCAATTCCACTAGGTTTTGCGTTTATCTCAATATTACATAAGAAATTGGCCCCAATATTATTGATTGCTGCTAGTTTGTTTATCATTGTTGGGTTGTCTTTTGTCCAAAATGGTGAAACAGTGATTGGTGGATTTGAAGCGCCATATGGTATTCATTTGTTGATGGATTCTTATCGATTAACTGCGCTTTATATTGTTAACATCCTATTTTTATCTGTTGTTTTATTAAACATCAGAAAGTATCATCAGATGTCAACAGTCCTTCTCATATCCTTAACTGGACTGAATGGACTAATAATGACAGGTGATTTGTTTAATTTATTTGTCTTTTTGGAAATATCAGGAATTAGTGCTTATTTAATTACGAGCACCAATAAAAACCCGTTGGCATCATTTCAATATTTGGTTGCTGGTACGGTTGGAAGTTCCTTATATTTATTCGGATTGATTTTATTATATGCGATGTTTGGTTCATTAAATTTGGCTGATCTTTCGATGCAGGTAAGTCAACTAACAGATAAAACACCTGTATTATTGCCGTTTTTATTGATGTTTTTAGGTCTTGGGGTGGAAGTGAAACTTCTCCCACTTAATTCATGGGTAAAAGGAATATTGAAAGATGCGAATACACTGAGTGGTCCAATGATTGCTTCAGTATATGCCGCAGCGATGTCATTAGTATTTGGCCGCATTTTGATTGACTTGTTTGTATTTGAAGGTCGCTTTATTGTCATCGTAAGTACGATTTTATTGGTCTCAATTTTGGCTGGTGAAGCAATGGCTTATCAAAGCAAAAACGTGAAAGAAATATTGTTGTATTCAAGCGTTGCGCAAGCTGGTTTGGTGGTTTTACTCTTTGTAAGTGGGCTTGCTTCATGGGCTTTATTTATGGTGATGGCAAATGCCATTTCTAAGATGATTTTATTTACGATCATTGCGTCCGCATCAGAAGAAAACGGTGACGATATAACTGTTTTACAAGGCATATTTACGAACAATAAACTCATTGGATTTAGTTTTACAATAGCTTCATTAAGTGTCATCGGATTGCCTTTGTTTATGGGCTTTGTCGTGAAAATGAACGCATTGAATCATTTATTTGGCGAACAAATGTTTTTAGCAATTATCGCTATTTTACTTGCGAGTGTTGTGGAGGGTATTTACTTTGTTAGGTTGCTTTTACATTTATGGACACCAAGTGAAACAACTGTGACATTTGATATCAGAATGAAAGCAGTGTTATTTGCGCTAGCGGTGATGTTGATTGTATTTGGGATCACTGTAGAGCCGATTGAATCATTGAAAGACACGATTGAAATAGGACTGAATGTGGGAGGTACATCATGGCGAATATAGAATTGTTGATATTGATTACACTATCTCTTGGTCTTTTGAGTTATGTGTTGTACCATTTTTCACCTAGACTTAGTTCAGCTTTAACGATTTTAGGAAGTTTCTTTGTATTTGGAAGTGTGTTATACCATGGATATATTGGAAGTTTTGATGTGTCGTCTACTTTGTTACCGTATGTTTCGTTTTCTAGTAGCGCATTATCGATTTTCTTTGCGGTGATTATTACGTTCACTTACGCAATGGTTTCGCTTTTTAATCCGTATTTCTTAAAAACGCATAAAGCAGGAAATGTCCACAATTTATTATTCCTTTCTACGTTGGCATTTGTCTTAGGAGTGTTATTTACAAACCATTTTATGACAATGTTTTTCTTCTTTGAAGCAGTTGTTTGGACTAGTTTGTTCATGATTCCTTTAAAAGGTAGTAAAAGTGCCGCAATTATGTATTATCGATTTAGTGCGTTTGGTAGTTTTGCGTTGCTTGGTGCGATATTCTTATTAAAAGCAAATAGCGGAACGTTTCTGATTACAGAATCTTTGGCTGTCGTAGATGGCGCACATCAACTCGTGATATTCATCTTACTTGTTGTCGCTGGTATGGCGAAATTAGGGGCATTCCCGTTTCATATATGGTTGCCTGAAGTTTTAGGTAAAGCACCAGATCATACAAGTGCACTCTTCAGTGGAGGATTGGAAAAATTAGGAGCGTTTATCATTGTGTTCGCCCTAGTTCGTGTTGCGCCAGTTGGTGCTACATTTGCGGCCATTGATCTTGCTTGGAGTAGATACGCTGTCGCTATTTTAGGAGCATTAACAATTGTATTTGGTACATTGATGGCGATTCGTCAAGATGACGCGAAGAAACTACTTGCCTATTCTTCAATGAGTAATGGTGGATATATGTTGGTGGCGTTTAGTTTGATGAACAGTATCTCTGTGATGGGTGGACTGTATCACGTATTGGCACATGCACTTGCGAGTGTCGCTGCATTTTTGGCAATTGCGGCAGTTGCACGTCAAACGAATACGACAAAAATGAGTGAGCTTGGTGGAATGATTCATAAAATGCCAATCACGTATATGGTGTATTTAATTGCGATTATCTCAATGGCTGGAATACCACCTATGGGTGGATTCATCAGTAAATGGTTGATTTTTCAAGCAGTCATTAATAAAGGATTAATCTTTGTTGCGGTCGCTGTCTTCTTCGGAAGTGTTGGAAGTTTCTTGTATGTATTTAGACCACTTGCAGCATTATTCCTCGGTCAAGAGTTACCACAGTATAAGAAAACATTGAAAGAAGCACCAAGTTTGATGCTACTCGCAATGCTTATACTAAGTGTGTTAAATATTTTTACTGGAGTATTTCCAACGCCTATATTAAAAGTAATCAACACCGTGATTGTTGAAATGGGTATGAATGAAGTAGTATTAACAACATTCACGATTGAAGGATTTAACGGATTATTACATCCAGGATTGATTGCGCTTGTCTTTATGGTTGGTGTGTTTGTGGCATTTGTCATCTTTATTAGTTTGAAAAAATCTAAGAAAGTTGGATTGATGGATACTTATACAGCAGGAAACTTTATTTATACAGAAGAGTTAATGCATTATAGTGTTGATTTTTATGCACCACTGGAACGACTTTATGAAAAATATATTGATATCGCAAGAAATGTCTATCGATCACTTGATCATAAAATCAAAGAATTTGCTCGATTGATAAAGTATTTTATTTTTACTTATAAACCTGAAATAACAGCGTTTTGGGTTGTATTGATCTTAATTTTATTCTTGTGGGGTGATATAGCATGATCATTAGTTTATTAATTGGATTGGGTGTTGCCCTTGGTGGATTTACTTTTCAAACTGCCTTAGGTGGAGTCAACCGTAAAATCGTTGCCAGATTACAAAAACGTGTTGGACCGCGTTGGTATCAAGAATTCATTGATATCTTTAAGTTGTTGAGCAAAAGAAGTGTTTCACATGGTTGGATTTTTGATTTTGGTGTCATTATGGCACTAGGTGGAATCATTGGTACAGCAATGTTTATGCCAGTAACCTCAAATATATTAGCATTTCCTTCGTTTGATAATTTCTTCATCTTTGTTTACTTGCTTGCAGTAGGAATGCTCGGGATGGCGATGAGTGCTTCAGGAAGTGGAAATCCACTTGCGAGTATCGGTGTGATGCGTGCATTAACAACGATGGTTGCTTATGAAATTCCGTTTATGATTGTTGTCTTAACAATCATTAAATTAGCTGGAACTAGTAGTGTTAGTGGTATTGCTGAGTTTCAACAAATGGCTGGAAACAACTGGTTTATGATTGCTTTACCACTAGGTTTTGTGGTCGCAGTATTGAGTTTGATGGGTATGCTTGGGAAAAAACCATTTGAAACTTACATCGCACCTGCTGAAATAGCGAGTGGCCCGATGGTGGAATATGGTGGTAAACAACTAGGTATGTTGTTTATTATGCATGAAATTACTGTTTTTATAGAAGTGAGTTTATTCGTCCACTTATTCTTAGGTGGCGCAGAAAATATATGGATGTTCGCAATCAAATATTTCCTTGTATATGCAGGATTGAATTTGGTTTCTAATGTGAATGGTCGCTTTAAAATTGATCAAGTAGTTGTGTTTTTCTATAAATGGCCACTAGCTATGGCCGTTGTTCAAGCGATTATTGCGATTTATCTAGGATGGGTGATTTAAATGAATTCAACAAGATTTACCGAACGAAACAAAGAAGAAATAGACCGTAAATGGTGGGAAATAGGAGATTATTTTAGAAGAAACTCTTTATGGATGTTGATGTATTGTACTGGGTGTTGTGCGATTGAACTACCTCCAGCAATGACATCTGTTTATGATATGGAACGTTTAGGTATGGGTCCAATGGCGACACCAAGACAAGCGGACGTGTTGCTTGTCACTGGATATTTGTCGTTAAAAACATTGCGTCGTCTGATTTATACCTATGAACAAATGAGTGAACCAAAATATGTCGTTGGATTTGGTAGTTGTACAATCAATGGTGGGATTTATCATGATTCACATGCGGTGATTAACAGGCTTGATCAATACATTCCAGTAGATGTTTATGTAGCGGGATGTATGCCAAACACAGAATCTGTGATGAATGGTTTTGTCGATTTGATGGATCTCATGAAATCAAAAAAAGCAGACGGATGGAAAAGATATCATACGAATTATGAATGGTATCGTGAAAACCAAATCGCTGCGCTTGGGGAGGTCAAAGTCCATGACGAATTCCATGAGTAATGTCGGACGTATTAATACGTTAATGGGCAAAAACTTTTCTTTGATTGATGCGAAAATCATTGATCAATATCAAGTGAGTTATGTGTTGAAAAAAGATGATATACATCGAGCGTTATCCGTACTAAAAAGTAATGGATTTCGTCAATTATCCTATTTGTCATGTGTAGACTGGCCAAACGATCACGAAATTGAAATGGTTTATATCGTGATGAATTGGGATGAGGCGTTACATATTCAGCTTCATGCGAGAATAGATAGAGACAATCCTGTTATGGATAGTATTTTACCGATTTATCCAGGAGCGAAATACTATGAACGAGAAGCACACGAGTTCTTCGGGGTTGCTTTTCCAGGGAATCCAGATTATGACAAACAACTCATCTTAGAAGGTTGGGATGATATTCCGCCGATGCGCAAAGATTTTGATCCACGTGCGTATTCGGATAAGAAATTTACAAAAAGAGATCCAAAGGAAAATTTTGAAGTGACAGATAAAACAAGTAAACGTCCACGACAAGAAAGACGCGAAGAACGTGCAAATAATTTGAGAACAGGAGGGAAAAAATGAGAGAACTAAAATTGTTTTTAGGACCACAACATCCTGGAATGCATGGTAATGCGGCTGTCCATATGTATGTGGAAGGAG
Source organism: Caryophanales bacterium UBA3566 (assembly GCA_002376065.1). Taxonomy (GTDB): domain Bacteria; phylum Bacillota_I; class Bacilli_A; order Izemoplasmatales; family Izemoplasmataceae; genus UBA3566. The sequence goes on along the minus strand of DFNN01000131.1, from coordinate 34,523 downwards.
ACATCATCAAAAAATCTTATTTGCTTCCTGGAATGTTGCATCGTGGGTTTGAAAAAGGAATGGAGCGTCATTCATGGATCAATAACATCTCACTGATTCCTCGTGTTTGTGTTGTTGAACCTGACATCAATGAGATGGCATTTGCTCAAGGAGTAGAACTCCTTGCGGGTATTGAAGTTCCTGAACGCGCGCATTATATTCGCATGATTATTTTAGAGCTTGCGCGCATTAGTATCCATATGATGGCTTATGGTGGACTTGGAAGTCCGACGGGTAACTATACACTGATGTATCATGCTCATGCAGATCGAAATACAATCTTGAATATTTTTGAAAAAATTACTGGTCATCGTGTCTATCATCAGTACATCGTTCCGGGTGGTGTTCGTAAAGATTTACCCAAAGGAATTGAAGAGGATATTCATGCATTTTTAGACTCACTAGAAAGTAGATATGAAGAATATCGTGATTTAGGAATTGAGAATCCATCATTGTTAAAAAGAATCAAAGATACCATTATGTTGCCTGAAGAAGTAGTCTGGGACCTTGGTGTCACAGGTGTAGGTATGCGCAGTGCGGTGAATAAACCATATGATTTACGTAAAGTAAAACCATATGCAAGATATGATCAAGTAGACTTTGAGATTCCTGTATCAAGCTATAGTGATGCGCGTGCTCGCGTTGATATAAAATTAAAAGAAGTGGTACAATCAATTTCGATTATTCGTCAAGCACTTGAAAAGATGCCAACTGGTCCAGTAAGAGTACCACTTGGTCGTGGGCAATCAATGCGTTGGACTGTTCCAAGTGGATCGGTTTATAGTACGGTAGAATCATCGCGTGGTGAATTTGGATACTTTATTGTGAGTGATGGGAAAACCCATCCATATCGCGTTGGTGTAAGAGGTGCAAGTTATCCGCAAGGATTACTTGGAATCGAAAAATACTTACCGGGAACCCGCATTGATGATGCTGCCTTATGGGTAGATACAATGGGTGTTTGTTCCCCAGAGATAGACAGATAGGAGGATATGATGAGTAAATATAGATTTGAAAGTATCTTCAATTCATGGCGTCATTTAAAGTATGTTTTAAAAAAACCAATTACAATTCCATTTAACCACATATTCACAAAGAAAAATGCTGGATATTTACATGACAACTCAATCATTAAAACAAAAGATAAACTAATCAGTCATCCACGAGTAGCCGCAGACAATATGCGTGGTTTCCACACCAATGATTGGGAAGAATGTATTGGTTGCGGGACTTGTGAAGATATATGTCCAACAGAAGCCATCACGATGGTCGAACGCATGGATGTAAAAGAACAAGCAGGAGCGCACCAAGCAAGACCAGTGATTGATTATGGTCGCTGTTGTTTTTGTGCCTTATGTGTAGATACATGTACTACCTCATCTTTAAAAATGAGTAAAGAATATGTGTATGCCGATAGTGATCCTGATGAGTTTGTGATTATGCCAGAAGCGTTATGGCTAGGTGAACAGGTTGAAGATGGATGGGTCAAAGATGAAACAAGTGACCTACTAGATTTAAAAAGAGTTGAAATGGAACATGCAGATATTGATGATCGAAAACAATCATTTGTTGAAATTGTTCGTGGTTACTCAAAAGAATATGCAAAACAAGAAGCTGCACGCTGTGTTGAATGTAACGTATGTACAAGTTCATGTCCTGTTCAAATGCATATTCCCCAATACATCAAAGCAATTTGGGAAGATGATATTGAAGGCGGATTAAGACAAATATATGAAACAAATCCATTACCTGGAGTTTGTGGACGTGTTTGTACACATAACTGTGAAACCTCATGTGCCATCGCTGTTCGTGGTGAAGCAATTGCGATCCGTTGGTTGAAACGCTATATTATCGATAGTGCACCAACAGATATGTACAACGCAATTATCAATGAACCAGTGAGTGAAGTAATAGATGCATCAGTTGCGATTGTAGGAGCGGGACCTGCTGGATTAGGAGCGGCCTATTACTTAAAAGTAATGGGGTACAAAGTAGATGTTTATGAAGAAATGCCACTTGCTGGTGGAGTGATGCGTTATGGTATACCAGCGTATCGTTTGCCTGATGAAGCAATTGACAAAGATATTGATTTTATTAAGAGTATTGGTGTCAATATTCATACAAATACCCGTGTTGGAAAAGATATTACTTATGACCAATTAGAAACAGATTATGATGCGATATTCTTAGGAACAGGGTTCTTTAAACCAAGAGGATTAAACATCAAGGGATCAGATCACGAAGATGTCATTGGCGCAATGGAGTTTTTGCCAAAAGTACGTGACTTTGAACGTGGTAAATTATCCTTAAGTGATATTGATGTCAAAGAATCAATTGTTGTCATTGGTGGTGGAGACGTTGCATTTGATGTTGCGAGAAGTGCGACAAGATTACAAATGCTCAAATATGGAAAAAGTGATGTGAAATTAACATCACTTGAAAATGAAGATGCACTTCCTGCCTCAATGGATGAATATATTGAGGGTGGAGAAGAAGGCATTGAATTCCACTGCGGAAACGGACCTCAAGAGATCATGCAAAAGAATGGTCAAGTAACTGGACTTCGTTTATGGGAGTGTTTATGTATCTTTGATACTGAGGGTAAATTTAACCCAGAATTTGATCAAGATTGTGAGAAAATTATTGAAGGTAAACAAGTATACATCGCAATTGGTCAATCACCAGATTATGAGTACATTCCAAATCAACTCAAAGAAAAAATCACGTTTGAGCGTGGAAAAATAAAAGCGGATGAGTTTGGACAAGTAGAAGGTGTTGAGAAGTTATTTGTTGGTGGAGATATTTTACGTGGACCAGATTTGATTAGTGGTGTAGCGGATGGTCATAGAAGTGCACAAGGTATTGATGCGTTTTTATACGAGAATGCAAAAAAAGAAAAAGTTTCAAAGAATATCAAAGAAATGCGACTATATGCAAAAGAAAATACACCAGAGTTTACACCGAAACAAAAAGGAATCAAGTAATCAAAAACGGAATCTCAACATGAGATTCCGTTTTTTTGTATATCAATTGGGATTATCGACCGTTAGGACCTGGCATATCTTCTCTAGGACCCATTGGTGGAAAGTTGCTTTCATCACCATTTTGTTCATTTAAAATACCAAATAATTCACGTATTGATTTGTTTTGTAATTCTTCAAAAGTGTTGGTATCTGATGCTTCTAATATTGTTTGAATAAGCTCATATTTCGCACCTGATAAACGCATATTTTGCGCCTGTTCTTTCGCGTTTTCTGTCAACTCTCTAACCATATTTCGAACGTCAAATGGTTGATTATGGCGCATTGATTCTCGTGCAAATGCGTTTTCTAGTTTTTCTTGGACCAATGCTTTTTTATCAGCATTTTCAGAAACAACATTGACCAAAATATAATTGTCTTCATTTACGATATATCCTTGATTGATTGCGTTTTGAATGAGGTTACGAATTGCCGTATCAATGTTCATTCCTTTATAATGTTCTTGGTCGTCAATCAATGCTTCTGCATCTTCATTGATGGCATTAATCTCAACGATTTCATCATCTTCATTTAAGAGTAGTTCTACAGATGGGTTGATATCAATCGTGATGGTTGAAGCAATGACTTCTGTGGTTGTATTTTGTGTTAATAACATACCAATTACAAGTATTCCAAGGACAAAAATTGATGAAAATACGTAAGAGAAACGAGTTTGTTTAAAGACATCAAATATTGATCTTTTTTCTTGTACAGGTACACGAAATCTAGGATCTTGTTTGATTTTTGATAACACATCAGGTGTTTCATCAGTAAACATAGTTTTTAGTTCTTGTTCGAATTTTTTATTTTTCATCAATTTCACCTTCTTTCGCTTTTTTTCTTAGTTTTTGTAATGCATTTTGATAACTCCAAGTAACAGTTCCAAGTGGTTTATCTAACATCTTTGCGATATCTTTAAATTTATAGTTTTCAACAATATGATATAAGACAATCATTCGTTCATCTTCTGATAAATGAACCATCATTTCTCTGATCATTGCTTCTTTATACGAATCATCAGGAGAAGATGGTAACAAATATTCTTGTTCATCTAAATCAACTGAGACTTCTTTTTTTCGTCTATTATATTCATTAATCGCCATGTTTTTGGCGATGGTTGTTAGCCATGTAACAAATAAATAATTCGGCTTGAATTGTTGGATTTTTTCAAGTGCTTTTAGATATGTTTCTTGCATGATGTCTTCACTTAGAGAAGGATCTTTTAAAATTGCAAGAATGGTATAGTAGACACTTGTTTTCGTTTGATGATAAAGTTCATCAAACGCATCCATTTGCCCTTTTTGAAGTCGTTTTACATGTTGTAATAATGGGTCTTTAGCCATGGTAATCACCTCTATGTAATTTTACCATGGCTGACCCAAATAGTAAAGATTTGTGTGTCCTTGATATCCCTATTAGCTAGGGTTTTCTTCAGTGTCTGTTGTATCTTCTTCAGTTTCATCATCTTGGTTGTTGTAAGGTGGAATATTTCTTTCACTCATACGATTTTCCCAAGCTTCTTTACGGTCTTCCCAACGTTGAATACGATTAGTAGAACGCTCTTGAATTTCTTCTAAAATAGCATTAATTTCTTCTTCAGTAAGGTTTTCGTTTGCTCGCAAATGTTCTTCAAGTGCAGCTAAGTTTTCTTCCATCAATTGTTCACGTAATTGAATACGAGCGTTGATACGAGATTCAGTCATTGCTGCTCTTGCTTCTTGGTGATGTGCTCTAATGAGGGCCATCAAATCTTTCACAGACATATCGATTGCATCTTCAGTTAACAATGTGTCATCGATTGATTGAACAGCTTTGATCATTTTAAGTTTCCCAGGTGTAATACCTAGTTCATTTGCTTCAGCAACTAAATCTTCAGCAGTAAAATCTTCTGTAAATACACTTGCCATAATGTTGCGTTCAGCAAATTCTCTTTGTGCACGTGCTCTTAAACGATTTCTTAATTCACCTGTTTCATCTGTTTCTTCTTCACCAAGTACGGTGATAAGAACTGCGTTGTCATCACTTGTAACATCAATATATCCGGCTTCGGTAGCTCGTTCTAAAAACAATGCCAAAGCGTCTTCAACGTTCATTCCGACAAAATCAATGTCTGCGGCGATGATTTCCGCATCTTCATTTAATAACTCGAAACTCACAACTAAGTCATCTTCATCTACGATAAATTCTATCGATGGATTGATATCCACACTCACGTAGTATTCACTTGCTTCAGCGCTTGCTGAAGTACACGCAGATACTCCTAAAAGTACCCCTAATGTAACAAGTATTAATGTAATTTTTTTCATTTCAATTCCTCCTTATTCTTTTTTGATTCACCATACTAACAAACCAAAGTGTCTTTTTGTTGGGAAAATGTAAAAATAATTTAGCAGAGATACGATTCATTATGAGAATGTATGCTAAAATAGACATGAGGAGTGATGAGATGAAGGTAATTGCAATTGGAGGAGTAGCCGCATCAATGAGTGCGGTTAGTAAATTAAAACGCTTAAAACCGAATACAGAAATCATCGTCTATGAAAAAGGAGAAGTCTTATCATATGGGGCTTGTGGGTTACCTTATTATGTGAGTGATGAAATTAAGGATCCACAAAAATTGGTTGCTAGAACAAAAGAACAATTTGCAGATAAAGGAATTGATGTTAAGACCCATCATCATGTTGACCAGGTTCTTGATACTGAAAAGAAAATCAAAGGGACAAACTTATTAACTGGTGAAGTTTTTGAAGATAGTTATGACAAATTAATTATCGGAACAGGTGCTCATGCAATTGTACCACCTTGGGATGGGGTTAAGCTTGACAACATATTTACATTAGGGAATTATACTGATGGAATGAAAATCAAAGAAGCACTTGAAGATTCATCTATCAAGGACGTCACCATTATTGGGGCAGGTTTTATTGGTGTAGAGATGATTGAAGCATTTCATACCCGTAAAAAAAATATTCGTGTGATCCAATTAGATCCACAAATATTACCATTGTTTGACTCAGAGATGATGGATGATATTGAAATATATATTGAAAAGCAAGGAATTAAATTACATTTAAATGAAACCGTGGTTTCTTTTAAAGGCACACAAACAGTAAAACAAGTAGTGACAGATCAAGATACATATGATACTGACTTAGTGTTGGTTAGTATTGGGGTAAAACCAAATACCAAATTTTTAAAGTCATCAAATATTTCTTTGGCTGGAAATGGAGCAGTACTGGTTAACAAACAGATGGAAACCAATATAAAAGATGTCTATGCTGCTGGAGACTGTAGTATGATTCATCATATTTTATATCAAGATGCACGATATATTCCAATGGGGCATAATGCGAATAAGCAAGGACGTATTATCGCACAAAACATTGCTGGTTCACCAATTGACTTTAAAGGTGTGTTAGGAACAACGGTCATAAAAATTATTGATCGTGAAGCTGGAAAAACAGGACTAAACGAAAAAGAAGCAAAAATGTTGAATATCGATTATGACACTGTGAGTATTACAGGGAATAATCATGCTGGATATTATCCCAATCCAGAACGAATTAAAGTAAAAATAGTCTATGAAAAGAAAACAAATAGAATCCTTGGAGCACAACTAGTAGGTGGGAAAGGAGCCGCTCTACGAGTGAATATATTTGCTGTCGCAATCATGGGAAATATGACCACAGATGATCTATCATTTTTAGATTTGGCGTATGCTCCACCTTTCTCAGGTGTTTGGGATATTACGCAAGTCGCTGCACAACAAGTGAAATGAACAAAAAAATGAAAGAGTGAGAACTCTTTCATTTTTTATGTGTCATTTTGAAAATAATATGCTATAATATGACCGTAACAAAAACATTTTGAGGTGATATACATGTATCGATATAAAATTCAAAGCAAAGAAATTGATGATTTATTTGAAGCGATTTTATCACTTGAAACAGTTGAAGAGTGTTATCGTTTTTTTGATGACTTGTGCACAATCAATGAACTTGAAGCTTTTGGACAACGTTTGAAAGTTGCCAAACTTTTGCATGAAAAATTTACCTATCAAGAAATCGAAAAACGCACTGGTATTAGTGCAGCAACGACATCGAAAATCTCTAAATCTTATGTCTACGGACCAGGTGGGTATAAAATGGTGATTGATCGTTTAAACAAGTTAAAAGGTAGTAAAAAGTAAAAAAAATAACGATTTTGTCGTTATTTTTTATAGTACAGTTTCACATCCAAGAAATTTTTGATTCAATTCCTTGTTTGATTTTACGGTAATTTTCTTGGTGTCGATAAATCACAATCAACGCACCAATCGATCCATACAAAACGATATTATAGTCTTGGATAATCAAACCAATTAAAGGTAAACTAATTGCTGTTACGGTCGAACCTAGACTAACGTATTTGGAGATTTTCAAGGTTGCTAAGAAGACAATCAACATAATCCCGGCAACGATGGGATTATAAGCAAGCACCATGCCAACGCTTGTGGCGACCATTTTTCCACCCTTAAATTTAATAAAAACACTAAAGACGTGTCCAATTCCTGATGCAAGACCATAAACAAGCGGATGAAACATTTCGCCATATTGATCGAAAACACCTTGGTGTACTAAGAAAACAATCAAACCACCTTTTATGATGTCTAGAAAAACGATGGAAAACCCAACGGTTTTCCCTAAAAATCTAAGGCTGTTTGTTCCTCCGGGGTTTTTACTACCAACCGTTCTTACATCAATGCCTTTTATTGCTTTTCCTAGTATCACTGAAAAGGGAATTGCCCCTAAGATATATGCGATGAGAATTAAAATATATTTTTCCATTTTTATCACTCCATAAGAAATTCTAAATCATTATACCATAGGAAAAAGAAAATTACACTACAAAAAACTTTTCAATTTTGATATAATATAGATTAGTTGACAAAATAAGGATGTGTACAAGATGAATGTAAAACCAAGCACTTATACCGCAAACTCAATTCAAATACTCGAAGAACTTGATGCTGTTCGAAAACGCCCAGGTATGTATATAGGGAGTACGGACACAAGAGGTCTTCATCAATTGGTATGGGAAATTGTTGATAATGCCATTGATGAAGTTTTAGCTGGATATGGCGATGAAATCACTGTTCGAATTTTCGAGGATAACAGTGTTTTAGTCATCGACAATGGACGAGGAGTCCCAGTTGATCAACATACAACAGGATTAAGTGCGATCCAAATTATTTACTCAAGATTACATGCTGGAGGTAAATTTGGTCAAGAAGGCGGATACAAAGTAAGTGGTGGATTACATGGAGTAGGAGCTAGTGTTGTCAACGCATTAAGTGAATTTGTTGATGTTAAAGTATATCGAGATCAAGAAATTCATCATATTCGTTTTGAAGATGGTGGGAGAACAATTTCACCTTTGACAAAGATCGGTGAAACGAAAAAAACAGGGACTGAAGTATGGTTTAAACCGAATCCTGAGTTATTTTCAACAACGTTATTTCATTATCAAACATTGTCTGAACGATTACGTGAATCTGCATTCCTATTAAAAGGATTGAAGGTTATCTTGATTGATGACCGTGCAGAAACCAAAGATATTTATTATTATGAAGATGGAATTACATCTTATATTGATTATATTAACCAAAACAAAAGTGTCATACATGAAACCAAATTTTTAGAAGGAATTGCCAGTGAAATTGAAGTAGAAGTAGCTTTTCAATTCACAAAATCATATAGTGATCAGATCATATCATTTGCCAATAATGTGCGTACTCGTGATGGAGGAACACATGAAACAGGGTTTAAAAGTGCGTTAACCAAACTTTTTAATGAGTATGGACAAAAAGTTGGTCTGATAAAAAACGGGAAAAAATTAGAAGGTGCCGATATTAGAGAAGGACTGACAACAGTCGTTTCTGTACGTATACCAGAACATTTATTGCAGTTTGAAGGACAAACAAAAAACAAATTAGGAACAAATGAAGCTAGAAGTGCTGTTGAGCAAGTTGTTTTAGAAAAAATGACGTATTTCTTTGAAGAAAACAACAATCTAACATACACATTGATAGAAAAATCGTTGAAGGCACAACAAGCCAGAGACGCGGCTAGAAAAGCACGTGAAGAAGCAAGACTAGAGCGTAAAAAAAGTAAAAAAGAGCCAAATCTATCAGGAAAACTCTCTCCTGCTCAATCGAAAGATTCTAAAAAAATAGAATTGTATTTGGTAGAGGGAGACAGTGCTGGTGGTAGTGCGAAACAAGGTAGAGATCGTCATTTTCAAGCAATCTTACCTCTTCGTGGAAAAGTCATCAACACTGAAAAAGCTAAAATAGAAGATGTATTAAAAAACGAGGAAATCAACACTATTATTCATACAATTGGTGCAGGATTAGGACCGGATTTTGATATTGAAAAATGTAATTATAATAAAGTCATTATCATGACCGATGCTGATACCGATGGAGCTCATATTCAAGTACTATTATTGACATTCTTTTTCCGTTATATGCGTGAACTAGTTGAGGCTGGTAAAGTCTATATTGCACTACCTCCTTTATATAAAGTATCACGCAAAGTAAAAGGTAAAATAGCTCTTGAATACGCCTATACAGAAGATGAATTAAACCGTATGACTAGAGACAATAAAGCCCATAATATTCAACGTTTTAAAGGACTTGGGGAAATGAACGCAGACCAATTATGGGATACAACGATGAATCCCGGTAGTCGTACATTAATTCAAGTGAATATTGATGATTTAGCGGATGCAGATCAACGCATCACTGTATTAATGGGTGACAAAGTAGAACCAAGACGAGATTGGATTGAAAATAACGTGATTTTTGCAACAGAAGATGATTTCAGAATTGAGGAATAATCATGGCTATTACAAAAAGAATTGAAGAGTTTATTGAGGAAAGAATCATCAAAGAAAACTTAGAAGACATTGTTGGTGAACGTTTTGGACGATATTCAAAATATATTATTCAAGACCGTGCACTTCCAGATGTTCGTGACGGGTTAAAACCAGTACAACGAAGAATTTTGTATGCGATGTATAAACTTGGTATGTTTAGTGACAAACCATACAAAAAATCTGCGCGTATTGTCGGGGACGTCATTGGGAAGTATCATCCACATGGTGATTCTTCAGTTTATGAAGCGATGGTCCGTCTAAGTCAACCATGGAAAATGTTGAATCCATTGATTGATATGCATGGTAACAACGGATCAGTAGATGGCGATAGTGCAGCTGCCATGCGTTATACCGAAGCTAGAATGAGCAAAATAAGTGAATATTTGTTAACCGATATTCAGAAAAGAACTGTTGATTTTATTCCCAATTTTGATGATGAAGAATATGAACCAACTGTCTTACCGGCAAAATATCCAAATCTTTTGGTCAATGGTACAACCGGAATTAGTGCAGGATATGCAACAGACATTCCACCACATAATTTAGCAGAAGTGATTGCTGTTGTTGTCAAACGTATTGATCAAAAAGACATGACAATTGAACAAGCACTCAAAATAATGAAAGGTCCAGATTTCCCTACAGGCGCAATTGTTCAAGGTGAAGACCAAATCAAACAAGCTTATGAGACAGGTAGAGGACGCATCATTATTAAATCAAAATCAGAAATTGAAGGACAATCTATCATTGTCACTGAAATTCCATATGAGGTAAACAAAGCCGTACTGGTTCGTAGAATCGATGATATTCGCATCAAAAAAATGATTGATGGAATCAGTGAAGTACGTGATGAATCTGACCGTGACGGACTTCGTATTGTGATTGATGTTAAAAAAGATTTTGATCCGGAATTCATATTGAATTATTTATATAAGAAAACAGATCTTACAAAATCTTATAATTATAATATGGTAGCCATCAACAACAAAAGACCAATGTTGATGGGATTATTTGAAATTGTTGACGCATATATCTTACATCAAAAAGAAGTCATCACCAACAGAAGCAACTACGATCTCAAAAAAGCAGAACGTCGTTTACATGTTGTAGATGGAATTATTAAGATGTTGGATGTACTAGATGAAGTCATTGATTTGATTCGTAAATCAAAAAACAAAGGAGACGCAAAAAGTAGGTTACAAAAGAAATTCGCTTTTTCAGAAGAACAATCTGAAGCGATTGTGACTTTACAATTGTATCGTTTAAGTTCGACAGATATCAAAACATTACAGAAGGAAAAAAATGCTTTAAATAAAGAGATTACTGAACTTCAATTGATTTTGCACAATGAAGATGAATTGAAGAAAGTACTAAAAAAAGAACTTCGTGCGATTAGTCGTTTAATCGATGCGCCTAGAAAAACCATCATAGAAGAAGAGATTGAAAAAATCACAATTGTCGAAGAAGAACTCATCAGTGATGAACAAGTTGCGCTTGGTATTAGTAAAGAAGGATATATTAAACGCGCGAGTATTCGTTCATATAAAGCGACTGAAACCGCAACAATTAAAGACAAAGATGCGATGATGTTTGAAGGCGAAGTTAGTACACTAGATACAATGTTGCTCTTCACAAATCTTGGAAACTATATTTATTTACCTGTCTATAAACTTCCTGATTATAAGTGGAAGGATTTGGGTACTCATATCAACAATATTGTTCAGTTAGAAGACAATGAACGTTTAATCAAAGTAATGCGAGTGCCATCTTTTGAAGAATCATTGTATGTACTACTTGCAACAAAAAATAATCTCATTAAATTGACACCATTAAGTGATTTTGATGTGATAAGATACAATAAAACAATCAAAGCAATTTCCCTTAATAAAGGTGACGAACTATGTTCAGTAGATGTAACAAATAATCTAGATCATGAAGTACTAGCCTTAACAAGTAAAGGCCATGCTTTAAGATTTAATTTGGCTGAAATTAATGTGACATCAACGACCGCAAAAGGAATAAAAATCATGAATATCTCAAACAAACAAAGCATTGCTAGTGCTATTGTGTTAAAAGATTATCATGAAGTCTTGATTGCGACCAACCGTGGTACAGTAAAACGCATCAATCCAAAAGACGTTCCGAAGAAGAAACGTACTTTAACACCAACGATGGTCTTAAAAACAGTGAAAAGTAATCCTTACTTAGTCGTTGATATGTGTTTACTAAATCAAACACAATATCGTGATCGAGCAAACGTTCGATTGATTACAGAAAACGGATTTATTGATGTTGAAGCGTTTGAGTTTAAAAACGACCATACTGATAACGGACGCCAATTTGCGAAAAAGAAAGATGGAGCAATTCAATTTATTCAAATTGAAGAGTTAGAACAACAAGAGTATCAACCAATTAATGATTATATAAAAGAAATAGACCCTGAAGAAATTCAGCAAACATTGTTTGAATAAGAAAAAAGAACACTTGAAACATAGTGTTCTTTTTAGTGATACTCAAGAATTATCACCTGAGTATGATTAAAAGCATAATTTTATTGATAATCTCGCTAAATATAGTAAAATAAGAATATCATGAGTATTATAGGAGGTTGGTTATGAAATGTCTTGAAAATATATCACGTACACAAATACCTGGAGACATCATCATGCAATATATAAAACTCTATCAATCGATTGGAAAAAATAACTATAATTATGACACATTACAAAGAGATTATGATACAATTGTAGCGAAAACAATCGAACACGATACCAAGTTTTTTGTCAAATATTTTGACACACCTGTGACAGATCATCGATTGATGATGTTGATAGAGCGAGACATCGCACCAAAAAACAAAGATGAACAATGGGTTGTCAATGTTAAAAAAGCATTCATAAAAATCCATCGTGAATCCGATACATTTGAGTTGTTGACCAATGAAATTTATGATTTATTAAATTTCTTATACAAAGACATTGTCATTGATCAAAAGTTGCAGTTTGAGAAAATGAAAAAAGAGACAAAAAAAGTCAATCTATTATCAAGCAATTATGTCTCAAAAAAAGAGCTCTTAGAACAATTAATCCAAGCTTTTAATAAGGCAAAAAATGATCAACACCATGAAGTGTCTTTTATCATCACCAATTTTTATGTTGATTTTATCAATATGCATCCATTTGTCGATAAAAACAAAGAGATTGGATTGATGTTGCTTTACATATTGCTACTTGTCAATGGATTTGAAGTATATGAATACATCAGCATGATGCAATATATGTATCAATCGAAACAAGAATTCGAGCGAGCGGTATTAAGTGCATCGTTTAACTGGGAAGAAGGGTTTTCTGAAACCTTGAGTATTCACCGCTTTTTATTAAAAGTAGCGTTGGTTTCTTATGACGCGCTCAATGAAATGATCCGTAACTATGTATATGATATGGGATTAAATAAATCCAATAATATTGAAAACACCATCAACAAACTCGAAGATGTTTTCAGTAAAAATGATTTACGAAAACAACATCCATTGATCAGTGATTCTACTATCGACCGAACGCTTAAAAGGTTACGGGATGAAGGAAAAATTAGACCAATTGGTCAAGGTAGAGGCGCGAAGTGGATGAAATTATTTGAATCAAAACACAAAAAAGTCAATTACGCACAAATTGATTTAAAAATATAACATTGAGGTGGACTTATGAACATACAAGAATTAACAGTTAATATTGAAAAGGCAATCAAGCATAGTTTAAAAGAACTAGGGTATTATGATGAATCAATCGAAGTGTCCCTAGAGCAACCGAAAGATAAATCACATGGCGACTATGCGAGTAATATCGCGATGAGATATGCAAAAAAAGCACGTAAAGCACCAATCAAAATTGCTGAGGAAATTGTCGAGAAATTGGACAAAGAGTCACTTTATCTAGAAACAATTAACGTTGTCAATCCAGGATTTATCAATTTTTTCATTGTGCCATCATTTATCTTTGGTGTCATCAATGACATCAATAAACAAGGAAAACAATATGGCCAATTATCACTAGGAAAAAACGACCGCTATAACATCGAATTTGTAAGTGTTAACCCAACTGGTAGTTTGCATATTGGACATGCTAGAGGTGCAGCTTCAGGAGATTCTATGTGCCGTATTTTACAAAAAGCAGGTTATGAAGTCACCAAAGAGTATTATGTCAATGATGCAGGAAATCAAATACATAACTTAGCGTTAAGTTTAGAGGCTCGTTATAAACAACTTTTTGATTTAGATGTTTTGATGCCTGAAGATGGATACAATGGTCCTGAAATCATCAAACTCGCAGAAAAAATCAAACGTGAGGTAAATGATCGATATCTTCATGAAGAAGGATACCACTTTTTTAAATCATATGGTGTGAGTGAGTTGCTTGCGCAGTTAAAACAAGATTTAGCAGATTTTAGAGTAGAATTTGACGTATGGTTTAGTGAACAATCACTTTATGATGAACAAATCGTGCAAAAAACATTAGACTATTTAAAAGAACAAAACTATACATATGAACAAGATGGAGCCATATGGCTAAAAACATCTGAATATGGTGATGAAAAAGATCGAGTCATTGTCAAAAGTGATGGAACATATACGTATTTAACACCAGATATTGCGTATCATAAAAACAAATTAGATCGTAATTACACGAAATTGATTGATATTTTAGGTGGAGATCATCATGGATACATCGACCGTCTAAAAGCAGCCATCGAAATGGTCGGAAAACAAAGCAATATCTTAGAAGTAGAAATTCTACAAATGGTCAAAGTTATTCAAAATGGAGAAGAAGTAAAAATGAGTAAACGTAGTGGTCGAGCAATTACTTTACGTGATATCATCGATGAAGTAGGAGTTGACCCAATTCGTTATTTCTTCGCAATGCGTTCATTAAATACGCATATGGATCTCGATTTAGATTTGGCATTAAAACAAACCAATGAAAATCCAGTCTACTATGTACAATATGCAAATGCACGTATTCATAGTTTGTTTACACAAGCAGAGAAAAAAGGCATCAATTTCACCAATGAAGACCATAAATTTACCCATTTAACTGGTGACAAAACAATTCAACTAGTTCATATATTATCGCAGTATCCAGATGCGATTGAGCTTGCGGCAACAAATCGTACACCACACAAACTCACCAATTATTTGAATCAACTAGCGAGTGCATTTCATAGTTTTTATGGCGACACCCAAATCATCACAGACGATATTGTTGCGACAAAAGAAAAACTCGCATTATTAAACGCTACAACGATTGTATTAGAAGATGCTTTATCACTAATTGGTGTATCTGCGCCAAAGAAAATGTAGGTGATTTGATGCAAAAATGGCACATTAAGAATCCTCATCTCAATCAACAAAAATTGGTGAAATCGATTTATGAGAACCGTGGTGTGACAGATTATAAGGCGCTATTTTCAATGAACGAAAAAGACTTATTCGATCCGTACTTATTACACGATATGGATAAATCAGTTAAGCGAATCATCAATGCTATTGAGGAAGAGCAATCAATCCTCATCTATGGAGATTATGATGTTGATGGTATAACATCAACATTTGTGCTTTACGAAACGATTCTTAAATTGGGTGGAAAAGTCACTTACGATATTCCGAACCGTTTTATTGATGGCTATGGCTTAAGCAAATCAAAAGTGTATGACATCATCAATGATGAAATTGACTTGTTGATTACTGTTGATAATGGGATCAAATCAATTGAAGAAGTAGCGCTCCTAAAGAAACACCATATCGATACGATTATTACTGATCATCACCAAGCAGAAGAAACATTGCCAGATGCTTATGCGATTATTTATACAGAGTTAAATGACTATCTATATAAGCCTTTAGCGGGAGTTGGTGTAGCATTCAAACTTGCACAAGCACTGATTGGAGAAGATGCATTTGAATATATTGATGCAGTTATGCTTGGAACAGTTGCTGATATGATGCCATTGACATCAGAAAATCGTGCGATTGTCAATTTAGGCCTTAAAAAAGTTAGAAATAGTGCCCATATTGGACTTTCAAAATTGATTCAATTTTTAAATTTGGATCAAGTATCAGTTTCAGATGTACAATTTAAAATTGCGCCAAGAATTAATGCATGTGGACGTATGAAAAGTGCAAAAATCGCACTTGATTTACTGCTTGCCAATGATACAAAAGAAGCCAACAGAATCGTAGAGGAAATCGAAGAAATCAACAACCGTAGAAAGAAACTTACAAAAATCCTTTATGAAGAAGCACTTGAACTATATGATGAAACACAAAATGCCATCATTATTCATTCTCCTCGAATGCATGAAGGTGTCCTTGGTATTGTTGCGAGTAGACTTGCCAATGATTACGGAAAAGTTGCGGTGGTATTAAAAGAAGAAGAATATACATATAAAGGAAGTATCCGCAGTTATCATGGTGTAGATGTGATTAAAATATTGGAAAAACTGTCCGATTTACTTGCACGTTTTGGTGGTCATAAAAATGCTTGCGGACTTGAATTTCAAAAAGAACATCTTTCAACTTTTAAAAAACGATTTGAAGAGTTGATTCCTGAAGCAGAAGTTGATGAAGTATTTGAAGCAGAAGGAATTATAGATATTGAAACACTAGAACTAAAACAAATCAGTGATTTAGAACACTATGATTTAAAAGATGCCCTTTTTGTTTTTGAAAATAATAAAGTATTGGCAAAATATTTAATCAAAGGTGAACACACGAAACTGATATTATCAGGAAATACTGATGCGCTATTTTTTAACAACAAACTTCTTTATCAACAAATCAAAGCGAACAAAAACATCAATTTATTAGGACGACTTGATATCAACACATTTCAAAATCAAACAAAAAAAGTGATTTTAATAGAAGATTATCAAATTTTGTAGGGTTTGATGTGTCAAACATACAACAATTTGATATAATATAAACAGAACTGTTTTAGGAGGAAAATGATGAACTTAAAAGATTATATAGCCAACGTACCAGACTTTCCAAAAGAAGGCATCCAATTTAAGGATATAACACCTTTAATTGGGGATGGAAAAGCCTTCAAATATGCGACTGAATTATTTGTTGATTTTGCCAAAAAAGTAAACGCAGACATCATTGTAGGACCGGACGCTCGTGGATTTATTTTTGGTTGTCCAGTTGCGACAACACTTGAGATAGGTTTTGTACCTGTCCGTAAACCAAATAAACTACCAAGAGAAACGATTTCTTATAGTTATGATTTGGAGTATGGATCAAACACGTTATGTCTTCATAAAGGTGACATAAAAAAAGGACAACGAGTACTAATTGTTGATGATTTACTCGCAACAGGTGGGACCATTGAAGCTGCTATCCATTTAATTGAAGAATCAGGTGGGATAGTTGCAGGAACTGCTTTTTTAGTTGAACTAACAGATTTAAAAGGCCGTGACAAATTAAAAGGACACGAAATCTTAACATTGATGCGTTTTTAGAGGTGAGTGTATGTCAGCTCCAAGTGTAAAAATACTAAGAGAAAAGGTTGCCCATTACATCAAAGATGAAGAAACGCTTAGAAAAATAGAAGAAGCGTTTGAATATTCTAAAAAATATCATGAAGGGCAATTTCGAAAATCAGGTGAAGACTATTTTATTCACCCTTTTAGTGTTGCACTTATTTTGGCTGAATACAACACCGATCCAACCACCATTATTGCTGGTTTGTTGCATGACTTAATTGAAGATACGATTGTGACATTTGAAGATGTCGAAAGTCGTTTTGGTGAAGAAGTCGCTTTATTAACAGAAGGTGTGACAAAACTAGGGAAGTACAAATTTAAAGGATTAGATTATGAAAATGATAAACAGGAAATTCAAGCAAAAAATTATCAAAAAATGTTGCTTGCTATGGCCAAAGATATTCGTGTTGTCATTGTCAAACTAGCGGATCGTTTACACAATATTCGCACACTTGGATCATTAAATCCTGAAAAACAAGAACGCATTGCCAAAGAAACGATGGACATTTATGCTCCACTTGCTCATCGTTTAGGGATGTACATTTTAAAAGCTGAATTAGAGGATACCTCATTTAAATACATTGAACCAAAAAAATATCGCAGAATAGCGCAATTGATCGCTGATACAAAACATAATCGTGAAAATGATCTTGCGACAATGCAAAACAATATTCAATATTTGCTCAGTGAAAACAACGTCACCTCAGAAATTAAAGGGCGCGTGAAAAACATCTATTCTGTGTATAAAAAAATGATGGACCGAAACAAGGATTTTGATGATATTTATGATTTATTGGCGCTTAGAATCATTGTCGATGATGTTGAAAGTTGCTATCGAACGATTGGTGTTATTCATAGTAAGTACACACCTATCCCAAATCGATTTAAAGACTATATCGCGATGCCTAAGCCTAACTTATACCAATCACTTCATACGTCTGTGATTGCCAGAGGAAAAGTCTATGAAATCCAAATCCGTACCGAAGAAATGGATCGCATAGCTGAGTACGGAGTTGCAGCGCATTGGTCATACAAAGAAGGAGTCATCAGAACTTCTAAAATGACAGATGAAATTTCAAAGAAATTAAAATGGTATGGAGATTTAATCAAATTCACCAAAGAAAGTGAAGATGAAGAAGACGTCTTAAACTTACTACGTGATGATATCTTTCAATCCAATGTTTATGTCTTTACACCTAATGGAGATATTATTGACTTACCAAAAGGGTCGACCCCACTTGATTTTGCTTTTAGAATTCATACACAAGTAGGAATTCAAACAGTTGGTGCGATAGTTAATGGAAAGATTGTCCCATTAGAATATGAATTAAATACTGGTGATATCATTAATATGAAAACCAGTGTAAATTCTTTTGGACCGAATGATAACTGGTTAAAAATCGTTAAAACATCAAATGCCAAATCAAAAATCAAAAACTACCTAAATAAACGACGCCGTGGTGTTTTAGTTGAGATGGGAAAAGAAGATTTACAACGTGAAATCCAATCTCGCAACGCTGACATTGATTTAAATGACAAAGTTGTCAATGAACTATTCCAGCATAAAGGCGCAAAAACGGTAGAAGATTTATATTATGAAATTGGGAAAAATACGATTTCTCCAGGTAGTGCGATCAATGCACTTGTTGGACAAACCAAATATACAGATGAGGAATTGATCCAAAAGATCAATGATACAGTATATGTAGACCGTTCAAGTGATTCAAACGTCATCGTTGAAGGACTCCAAAATCCTTCAATCAAACTTTCGAATTGTTGTACCCCAATTCCTGGAGACAAGATTACTGGATACATTTCAAAAGGTAGCGGAATTGCAGTACATAGAAGTGAATGCAACAACTTAAAAAGCCTTGATGAAAATCGTTATATTGATGTATTTTGGGGAAATGATACATCAAAACTATACATCGTCAATTTAAAGTTTACTGTATCTAATCGTGACAATGTTCTTGCTGAAATCATCAATGCGGTCACTGCAACAAGAGGAAAAGTGAATCAGGTTGCCGCTTCAACCAATAAGCGTAAAGAAGGAATCATCAAAATGAAGGTCAGTATTAAAAATAAACAAGATTTAGAACAAATGATTCTGAATTTGCAAAAAATTAGAGATGTTTTTTCAATTGAAAGAATGATGAAATAATGAAAATTATCTTACAGCGTGTAAAAGAAGCTTCATGTAAAGTCAGTGAAGAAGTTATTTCAACAATTGAACACGGATATCTATTATTGGTAGGTTTTAAAAAAGGTGACACAGTGAAAGAAGCGCTATTTTTGGCAAAAAAAGTTGCGAAATTGCGTATTTATGAAGATGCTCAAGGAAAACTCAATCACGATATATTATCTCAAAAAAATTATCAAATATTATCCATTTCCCAATTTACAATCTATGGAGACACAAAAAAAGGAAATCGTCCATCATTTACTGAGGCGATGGCACCTGATGAAGCGAATGAATTGTATAACAAGTTCAACCAAGCACTTCGAGAATTGGGCTTAATCGTTAAAGAAGGAAAATTCCAACATCATATGGATATCTCCTTAATCAATGATGGTCCAGTAACCATCATTCTTGAAAAGGACTAGACTAGGAGGTTTTTATGAAATTAAAACAACCCATATTAGAAACCCCTAATTTATTATTGCGTCCAATCGCGTTAAGTGACGTAGATGCTGTTTATGAGTATGCCAAACATCCCAAAGTAGGCCCTAACGCTGGATGGCAACCTCATATCAATAAAGAAGAGTCAAAAAGTTTTATTAAGTTCGCCCTACAAAAACGAGATTTTCATCAACCAGGAATCTATGCAATTATCTACAAAAAGAAAGAAAAGATGATAGGTACAGTTGAAATTCATTCTTATAAAGAATTTAAAGGTGAATTAGGATTCGTTTTACATCCGAAATATTGGAATAAAGGATTTGCTACTGAGGCAGCTAAGGCAATTATTGTATATGGTTTTGAAGTACTTGGATTAAGACGGTTGGCTTATGGTCACTTCTTATTCAACGAACCTTCAAAACGTGTTTGCGAAAAACTTGAATTTTCTTATGAAGGAACACTTAGAAACAAATATTTACAATACAACGGTGATGTCATTGACGAAGCAATTTATTCCATTATAAGTGAAGACTATTTTCATCATAAAATCTCTTGGGTTGAAGATTTCAAAAAGTCTTTAAAAGTTGACTATCAAGAGGAATCATAGTATAATCAAATAACGTAAACCAGTGATAAAGAAGAGTACTATAGTTAGACTGTATTAGAGAGCAATTCCTTGGCTGAAAGAATGGCATAGTTTACTATACGAAGACACTTTAGAGGGCTTTTTTGAATGAAGTAGAAAAAGACGTGACTCGCGTTAAGAGATGAAGCGCTAGTTGACTAGAACTTAAGGTGGTACCGCGGGAATATCTCGTCCTTAAACATTGTTTTAAGGACGTTTTTTTATAGAAAAAGGAGTGAAGATGAAATGATTCAAAAAATGAAAGGAACTTACGACATTTTACCAAGTGAAGTTGGTAAATGGCAAGCCTTAGAACGTAAAATCCGTAGTGTGAGTAAAATATATCATTATCAAGAAATTAGAACACCAATATTCGAAAATTCTGATTTATTTCATCGCAGTGTTGGAGAGCATACGGACATTGTTTCAAAAGAAACTTATGACTTTATGGATCGAGGGAAAAGAAAAAACACCTTGCGTCCTGAAGGAACTGCGCCAGTTGTTCGTAGTTATATTGAAAACAAAATGTATGCCGATAAATTGCCAGTCCAAAAGTTGTTTTATATGGGACCGATGTTTCGTTATGAACGACCACAAAAAGGTCGATTCCGCCAATTTGTTCAATTTGGTGCAGAAGCATTTGGTAGCAACTCACCAATGCTAGACGCTGAAGTCATTGCATATGCTGTTAGTGTTCTTAAAGCATTGAAAATCAAAGATGTCCGAGTAGAAATAAATTCACTTGGAGATGAAGAAAGCAAAATGCTTTATAAAGAGGAATTGCTAAAGCATTTGGCACCTGAAATTGACACATTATGTCATGATTGCCAAACAAGATATCAAAGCAATCCTTTAAGAATTTTGGATTGTAAAATCGATCAAGATAAACCATTGTTAAAAGAAGCACCAAAACCTATCGATTACTTAACAAAAGAAGCACAATCACATTTTGATGAGTTGATTGGTTATCTAGATGCGATGGACATCAACTACACAATTAATAATAATCTTGTCAGAGGTCTTGATTACTATACACATACGGTTTTTGAAGTTCATCTAAATGGTGATTTACTTGGAATGCAAACTGCAATTTGTGGTGGCGGACGATACAATGATTTGGTCAAATCTTTAGATGGACCAGACATCCCCGCAGTAGGATTTGCATTTGGTGTTGATCGTTTAATGACCGCACTTGATGCCATCGACTTCCAAGGTGATGATGACGATATCCATTTATACTTAATGATTTTAGGAGAAGAACAAAAAGCAGAAGCAATGAAACTTGTACAGCGACTACGTATCGGCGGTATTTTAACTGATGTTGACTTTTTAGATAAGTCAATGAAGGCACAGTTCAAACTAGCTGATCGCATGAATGCTCGATTTGTCGCTATTTATGGAGCACAAGAACGAATCGATGGCGAAATCAATGTGAAAAATCAAAAAACTGGTGAAGAACATCGTATTTCGACCAAAAAATTGTACACACATATATTAACTGAGTTAACCAAACCTTCACATGACTGCGAAGACTGTGAAGATGGAACTTGTTGTGGATAGGAGAAAACAATGAAACGTACACATAATGGAGTATTAAGATTAAGTAACATCAACGAAAAAGTATTGCTAAAAGGGTGGGTCTCAAAAAAACGTGATTTGGGTGGCCTTTTGTTTATTGATTTACGGGATACAACTGGGATTATTCAGCTTGCTTTTTATCCTGAAAACCCGCTTCATGATATTGCGGCTTCGGTGAAAAATGAATATGTTTTAGAAGTTGAGGGAACTGTACAAGAACGAAGCAACAAAAATATGCAAATTCCTACAGGTGAGATTGAAGTGACTGTGTCAAAATTAACAGTCTTAAACACATCACAACAGCCACCATTGATCATCCAAGATGAAACCGATGCTTTAGAAGATACAAGACTAAAATATCGATATTTGGATTTGCGCCGTCCAGTCTTACAAAACATCTTTAAAATGCGTCACAAAGCTGCGAATGCAGTTCGTGAGTTTTTAAACAAGGAAGATTTCTTAGAATTTGAAACACCAATTCTTACAAAATCTACACCTGAAGGAGCACGCGATTATCTTGTTCCTTCAAGAATGAATCGTGGTGAATTTTATGCATTACCACAATCTCCTCAAATCTTCAAACAATTGTTGATGGTTGCGGGATTTGAAAAATATTATCAAATCGCAAAATGTTTTAGAGATGAAGATTTAAGAAGTGATCGTCAACCTGAATTTACACAAATCGATATTGAAACAAGTTTTATGTCTCAAGAAGAAATTCTTGATGTAAGTGAACGAATGATCAAACATGTTATGAAAGAAGTCAAAGGAATTACGTTTGATGAGAAGTTTCCCCACATAACTTATGATGAAGCAATGAACAAATATGGTAGTGATAAACCTGACACTAGATATGATATGCATTTGGTTGATTTGACTGAGTTAGCAAATCAAACTAGTTTCAAAGTATTTACATCAAATATCGAAGAAGGTGGCGTTGTTAAAGCAATCAATGTCAAAAATATGGCTGACAAATTTAGTCGTAAACGCATTGATCAATTGACTGAATTTGTCAAAGGATTTCATGCGAAAGGGTTGGCGTTCTTAAAAGTAGATAAGGGAGAACTTAGTGGATCAATTGCGAAATTCTTTACCGAAGAGCAAACCACAGAACTAATACAAAAGATGGACGCTAGTGACAACGATTTATTGTTGTTTGTTAGTGACAACTTAAAAGTAACCAATAACTGTTTAGGTCAACTACGTCGTAAAATTGCGAGAGAAGAAGAACTGACAGATCCAGAAACATATGATTTTTTATGGGTAACAGATTGGCCGATGTTTGAATTTGATGAAGAAGAAGGACGTTATTATTCTTTACATCATCCATTCACTATGGTCCAAGAAAAAGATATTGCAATGTTGGATAAAGATCCTGAAAAAGCGCTTGCTTATTGCTATGATTTGGTTGTACAAGGGCAAGAACTTGGTGGTGGAAGTGTTCGTATTCATCGTCAAGATATCCAAAATCAAGTATTTGATATTTTAGGAATCACCAAAGAAGAACAAGCACAAAAGTTTGGATTCTTGGTGGATGCTTTAAAATATGGAACACCTCCTCATGGAGGAATCGCATTTGGGTTTGATCGATTAATTATGTTGCTTGCACATACAGAAAATATTCGTGATGTTGTCGCATTCCCAAAAACGAATAACGGAACTTGTTTGCTAACTGATGCACCAAGTCCTGTGAGTGAACTCCAACTAAGCGATTTATCAATTATGACAAAGAAATAATATGCGATATATTTTTAAATATATGTTATAATAGAGTGGATAAAAGGATGTGATCAAATGGAAGGTAAGAATAAATTTCTTAGTGATAGCGTATTAAATAAAACAATCAAAGTCCTATCGATTGTGCTTTTGACCTTGTTGGTATTCTTTATGGCAAGTCAATTTAATGATCTATGGTCAAAAATAATTAATGCATTAAATTCAGTGATTGTGCCAGTAGCACTAGCATGGCTAATCTCACTGATTATTTATCCGATTATTCGTTTATTGGAACGCCGAGGCGTTGGACCTAGAGGTCTTAGTTTAACGATTGTTTATATTTCAACAGCGGTCATCATTGGGTTGTTAGCATATTTTTTATTCCCGTTTTTGATTGGCCAAATAGAAACATTCTTTGAAGTTGATTATCCAGAAATTAGTGCATATTTTAGAGATGATTTTAGAAATGAATTCATCTTTGGTGTTGAAATTTATGACTGGATGGTCCAAACATTAAATGAATCAAATATTATTGAAGATACGATCAAAGGAATTGCGGATAATTTAACTGCAACTCTTTCTAGCACACTATTAAATGTAATTACCATTATTTTTATTTTACCAATTTTATTGCTATTTTATTTACTTGACTATGAACTTGTCAATGATTCATTGCGCAGTATTATCCCTGCAAAATATGAAAAATCGACGAGTGAACTAGGAACAAGATTGAACCAAACAGTTGGTGCATATGTCCGTGGGCAATTGTTCTTAATGATTGCGATTGGTACCGTTGCGACAATTGTATATAAACTCATAGGTTTAAAATATTTCTTCGTATTTGGGATCATCGTAGGTATCACCAATATCATTCCTTACTTTGGTGCGATCATTGCGATGATACCGGTCGTTATTTATTCGATTATCAGTAAGGATGCTCCAAATCCACTGGTTGTTGTGGCTGTTAACGTTGTTCTTCAGTTTATTGAGGGGAATATTTTTCAACCTATCATCATGGGAAGACAATTGCAAATTCATCCAATCATCATCATCGTGTCCATTCTCTTCTTCGGAAGTCTGTTTGGCGCATTAGGAGTTATCTTTGCATCACCAATCGCTGCTACAATACGTGTGTTACTACAATTTTATAAAGAGCGAAAGGATGCTGGAGAAGAGCAAGGGAATGCTCCTCCACATTTGACACATGAATCGTAAGCGTGTATATAGTTTATTCCAAATTAATTTGATTTTGTTTATTAGTAGTAGTGTTCTGATGATACCGATGTTAGTAGTAATTGCCTATATATTTGATTTACATTTGATTACAAGTACGACAATCATCATTGCTATTTCAGCGATTGTTACGCTGTTCTATTTCTTTCTTGGATTGCTATATATTATATTAAAGAAAGAACATTTTAAAAGAAAATTAAAACCGACATATATAAAAGAATTTTCAACATTGTTTATCATCAATGCGCTTGGAGTATTAGGCACTGGTGTATTATTTATTTATCTTGGTGGACCTGAAAAATATGTACCACACGTTATTATTCCACTATTCTTAGTTTCTTATTTATTGATATTTGTTGCTGGAGAACGATTCTTCAATATCAACTTACTAAAAAAATAAAGGTGATGCTATGTTTTCTAGAACAATTGACTTAATTGGTCCTGATAATTTACACATAATCCAAGATATGCATGTATTAGTGGTAGGTCTTGGAGGCGTTGGATCGTTCGCTGTTGAAGCGCTTGCGCGAAGTGGGGTTAGACATTTTATCTTAGTTGATAAAGATGATGTTGATGAAAGTAATTTGAATCGTCAATTGCTGGCTCTTCATTCCACGATTGGACAGTCAAAAGTCGAATTGATGAAAAAACGTATTCTTGATATTCAACAAGATGCGGAGGTCATTACCTACCATTGCTTTTATGATTATGATACGAAAGATGATATATTTCATCATCGAATTGATGCAGTATGTGACTGTATAGATACAATAACCTATAAAATTGATTTGATCAAAGAAGCACATACTCGAAAAATCCCCGTAATCAGTGTACTTGGGACTGGGAATAAACTAGATCCCACAAAACTTGAAGTAACAACGCTTAATCAAACAACATATTGTCCGATTGCAAGAGTTCTTAGAAAAAAACTTAGTATGATTGCAGGTGATATACCTGTGATTTATTCAAAAGAACAAAACGAAAAATATCATCATGAAAAAAGAAGTCCTGCATCGATGGTATTTGTCCCGAGTTCGGCAGGGATTTTAGCAGCAAGTCTTTTAATTCGTCATATGATTCAAAATACATTTTCTCTTGGAGGAATGAAATGAAATCAATCGTATTTGCAGGTGGATGTTTTTGGGGAGTAGAAGCTTACTTTAAACAACTTGAAGGTGTAGTAGATACATTAGTTGGATATATTGGAGTCGAAAAAGAAACAACTTATGAAGATGTTTGTAATGGTAGTGGACATACAGAGGCAGTATTGATTAAATATGATGAAGAAGTGATTTCGTTTAAGAAATTACTAGATCATTTATTCAATATAATTGATCCAACATCCATTAATAAGCAAGGAAACGATATTGGCTTACAATACCGTACTGGAATTTACAACTATACCAAAGATCAACTGCCATTTATTAAAAATTATATTAGTGTTCGCCAAAAAGAATATGTGAAACCAATCGTCATTGAATTAAAAACAGATTTGACGTTCTTTAAAGCTGAAGAATTTCATCAAGATTATTTAGACAAACATCAAAATGGTTATTGTCATATTGATTTGTCTAGTTATAAGAATGTAGAATAATGATTGGTCAATTGAAAATTACATAGATGAAGGGATTGGGTGGCATTGAATCTTATATTGTATAGCATTTATGCATATAGGTTTTCAATACTACCCTTTTAGATTAAACTTCTAGGAGGAATAAAGATGAAAAGAACAGATTACATTTCTTGGGATCAGTATTTTATGGGTGTCGCTTCACTCAGTGCAATGCGTTCTAAAGACCCACAAACACAGGTAGGTGCGTGCATTGTTAATGAGGAAAAACGCATTATTGGAATTGGATACAACGGGTTTCCTGTTGGTGTTGAAGATGATGATTTTCCATGGGATAAAGGAGAAACATGGTTGGATTCAAAATATCCGTATGTTGTACACGCAGAGCCAAATGCTATATTAAATGCGACAGTTTCACTCAAAAATGCGACCCTTTATGTCACACTGTTTCCTTGCAACGAATGTGCGAAACTTATTATCCAAAGCGGAATCAAAGAACTTGTGTTCTTAGAAGATAAATATCATGACCGTGATTCTTTTGTGGCTTCACGCAAAATGTTTGATGCAGCTGGTGTAAACATGCGTCAAATGACTATGTTGAAAGTGACGATAGAAAGTGCGTAAAATGTTTCAAAAATATCAATGGTTTTGGATGATGTATACATTAATCGCCATTCCGTTGTTCGCATTGATGGTGACACCACTTCCTTATAGGATGACATCACCTGCTTTTGTCAATGACATCGATGGATTTATTCAAATTGAAGATGCTTATGAGATGGAAGGTGGTTTTTATACCACAAGCGTTGTCTCAATCAATCAAGTGAATGCACTTCAGTATCTGATTGCTACTTGGGAAGACTCAGTAACTTTATCAGAAATACCAGCAAGTTATGAGCATGTAGACAACAGCGATTTACGCGAGATGAGTTACCTTATGAAAGACGATAGTCTTCAAACTAGTCTTATTGTAGGTCTTTTACAAACGGAAATTCCAGTAGATTTCTCTAGCCATCAGATGATTTATCTTGTCTATGACTATCTTGAAGAGGATACCTTAAAGTTGGGTGATTATTTGATTTCTGTCAATGGATCAGATGATTTTACCTATGAATTTCAACAAACAGCTTGTAACGAACGGGCATCAATGACTGTGTTGCGAGAAGGTGAACTACTTGAATTATCAGTTCTTAGACAAGATTTAGGTGATGAGGGATGCTTGTTCGGGTTCCGTTATGGAACTTATAACGAACTCATTAGCACGTCCATCAACTATGAATTTATAGAGACAAATGTCGGGGGCCCAAGTGGTGGATTACTCCAATCTTTGTATGTATTCAATGCATTGACAAAGAAAGATTATACTTATGGATTAAAAATCGGTGGAACCGGAACCATTGATGTCAACGGGAATGTTGGATACATTGGTGGAGTTGAACAAAAAATTATCACTGCAATCCGTAATGATATCGATATCTTTTTTGTTCCTCATCTTTCAGATGATCCTACTGATGACTATATTGAAGCACTTAAAATTTATCAAACGTTTGATACAAATATGCAACTTGTAGGTGTCTCTTCAATTTCAGAAGCCATTGCTTATTTGGTGCAATATGAGGAGGCAAACAATGAATAAATTCAAGCAAGAATATCGAACATTAAAAAATGATTATACTGTAATCGAATTATTAAAAGCGATATTGACTGGATTTGTGTTTTACATCTTCCCAACATTGCTTGTCATTGGTGTATTAATTGTTTTAGGGACTATTTATCCTTACTGGAATAGGGAGATATTAGTAATCGGTAGTGTTTTAGCGTTTTCTTATGGGATTTGGACAAATAAAATCATTATTGAAACACTAAATGTTTATCATGAAGTAACATATAAAGAGTTGACTTTATTTGCGTTATTGATGCAATTAATGCTATTAATTGCTATTATCATTATAGATATCATTGTTATTACGACATTATTTTGAGGTGGACTAGATGAAAAAATACATAACTTTTGGCGCAATCATCTTATTTGTGATTGTATTAGATCAATTAACCAAATTACTGATTTTGCAAACGATGGATTTGGGAGATAGCATCGTCGTTATTGAAAACTTTTTTGAAATCACTTCCCATAGAAATCAAGGAAGTGCTTGGGGAATGTTTCAAGGAGAAATGACATTCTTCTATATAACAACTGTCTTTGCGTATGGATTTTTCGCATATCTTGCAAAAGATGTAGATTTAAAGAAAAAACCAATGTACACAATTGCTGTTTTATTATTAATCGCTGGAACAACAGGTAACTTTATCGATCGCATTAGATTTCAAGAAGTGGTTGATTTTTTAGACTTTATTATTTTCGGGTATGATTTCCCCATTTTTAATATTGCCGATATGTCTTTAGTAATTGGCGCAATCGCTCTTGGGATTGACGTTATCTTTGGAGGTCATCATCATGAAAACAATTGAAATAACGGAATTAGAAAAGAAAGAAAGATTAGATAAATATTTGTCACAAATATTAGACGAATCTAGAAGCACCGTCCAACATTTGATCAAGGAACAATTGATTCTCGTGAATGACGAAGAAACAAAACCAAATTATACCATTAAAATTGGGGATGTTATCACTGTAGCCAAAGAGGAAACTGAAGAGATTATTTTAACACCAGAAGCAATTCCTTTGGATATCGTGTATGAAGATCGTTATTTACTTGTTGTGAACAAACAAAGTGGAATGGTTGTTCATCCAGGGGCAGGGAATAAATCACATACACTTGTCAATGCACTATTGCATCACATCAAAGATTTACAACCAATTAAAGGAGAATTGCGACCTGGGATTGTCCATCGTATTGACAAAGAAACGAGTGGGTTACTCGTTGTCGCAAAAGACGTCAAAACACTTGAATTTTTGGCAAATCAATTCAAAGAAAAGACTGCAACAAGAACTTATACTGCGCTTGTTGAAGGAGTCATTCCGCATAATTTAGGGAAGATTGACGCACCTGTTGGTCGTGATGTAAAAAATCGTCAAAAACAAGCAGTTGTTGAAGGCGGAAAACAAGCAGTAACACATTTTTCTGTCTTAGAACGCTTTGAAAATAATACCTTGATTGAGTGTCAACTTGAAACAGGAAGAACTCATCAAATTAGGGTCCACCTAGCTTATATCAAGCATCCACTTGTTGGAGATCCAAAATATGGTCTTAAAAAAACGAACAAAGATCATGGTCAATTTTTACATGCGAAAACTTTGGGATTTACACATCCTAAAACAAATGAATTTTTGTCGTTCGATTCTGAGTTGCCAGCATATTTTACTGACTATTTAATAAGTTTAAGAGGGTGATTTCATGGCAGATGCCTATATGCATGCAAAACTAATCAAAGAAATCAAGACGTTACGAAATAAAGATTTATTTGATGATTTCATGCTGATTGGGTCTCAAGGACCTGATCCTATGTACTATGGTTTTGTTCATAACTATCATGAACGCTATCGTTTTTTTGCTGATCGAATGCATGATACAGATACATCTTTGTTGTTTGAATCAATGTTTTCTTACGCAAAAAAACATTACTCAAAAGAAGTATATTCCTATATTGTCGGATTTTTATGTCATTTTGCACTTGATGTGAAAATCCATCCTTACGTATACCACCATGTTGGTCAATATGACCAATCAGATAAAGCAACACATCACATGCGTGGACTTCACTTAAAATTTGAACGTTCAATTGATGCAATGTTGATTGAACATGATACAGGAAAAAAAGCTCATCGCTATAACTTGCAACAACAAGCATTCCCGATAAAAAAAGTGCCACAAGAAATTAAAGATCTTTATCGAAATGTTATGGAGCATCGATACCAATTCCCTGATGGGGACAAAATGATCGAAAACAGTGTCAAATCTATGTATCGAGTATTACGTTATATTGTCAAAGATTCATTTGGGTTGAAAAAGTTAGGGTATAAAATACTAGATAAGATTTTTTCAAAAGAAGACATGTATTTTAGTGACTTATCGATGTATCATCATATTGAACAATTTGATTTTTTAAATCAAGATCATCGTGAATGGACACATCCTTATACAGGAGAAGTGTTTGATAAAAGTGTTTTTAATTTGTATGAAGAAGCGGTTCTTTTTGCAACAGAGTTGATTCAATATTTTGATCAATATCTTGAAGGAAATGAAGAAAAACCTGTGAACGGAATGATTCAAAATCTTTCATTCAATAAGGGGATTGCATGTGATGATCCGCGTCCAATGAATCATTACAACATTTACCGAAAATAAGCAAGAAATTTCTTGCTTTTTTTGTAGTATTTTTTTAAATAAGCGAAAACATTTGCCCTGTCTAGTGAAACAAGTTTTTGGTCATTTTTGCCCTCTTGCAGTTTTAAAAATGAAAGCGTATAATGAGTAAAAAGAGGAGGTGACCTATGGAACAATATCGCATCTATCGAGATATTTTATGTATTGATTTAAAGAGTTTTTATGCATCTGTTGAGTGCGCAATTAGGGGCTTAAACCCGTTTACAACTCCGCTTGTTGTCGCAGATAAAACAAGATCGAATGGAAGTGTTGTTTTGGCGGTCACACCCTACTTAAAACGTCGTGGAATACCGAGTCGTTGTCGCCTCTATGAATTGCCAAATGATCAAGACATTATCTATGCCAAACCACGAATGAATACCTACTTAGAATACTCGACAAAAATCATTGGAATTTACTTACAATATGTCTCGATTGAAGACATTCATATCTACTCAGTTGATGAAGTTTTTTTAGATGTCACAGGCTACTTAGATTATTACAAAAAAACCAAAGAAGAACTGGCATCAATCATTCTTCAAGACGTATATGACCAAACCAATATTCCCGCTACTTGTGGCATCGGACCAAATATGCTCATCAGCAAACTTGCCCTTGATTTAGAAAGTAAACATTCACCAAATTTTATTGCTTCTTGGATGTATGAAGATATACCAACCAAATTGTGGCCAATAAAACCACTCAGTGAGATGTGGGGCATTGGACATAATATGGAACGTAATTTAAATCGCATGGGTATCTATTCAGTTGGTGATCTTGCGCACTTTTCAAGATCAAAATTGAGAAAGTTTTATGGTGTCATTGGTGAAGAACTTTATTTTCACGCACATGGAATCGATCAATCAATCATTTCAGAAAAATTAGTGTATAAACCAGTTGATAAAAGTGTTGGTATGGGGCAAATGTTGTTTAAAGATTATTATGGTGATGAAGTCTTACAAATATTCTTGGAAATGACCGATGAAGTCACCAAAAGGTTGCGTTTTAAGAACCGCAAAGCTTACACAGTACATTTGAGTATCATGTACTCAAAAGATCATTATGGAGGCTTTTCACGTCAAATCACACTACCTTTTCCAACAATGAGTGAAGCAGAAATCTATCAGGCTTGTATTTCGTTGTTTGATCAATATTATGACGGGTCACCAATTAGAAAAGTATCTATTCGCTTAAGCCAACTTGTCGAAGAAATGCATCTTCAATTAAATCTATTTGAAGATGTAAATCAAAAATTGACGGAACAAAAACTTAGTCGTTCACTTGATCACATTCGATTAAAATACGGCAAAACATCTGTTTTCCGTGGATCGAGTTTGACTGAGGATTCAACCTTTTTATCACGCAGTAAAATGGTAGGTGGTCACAATGGCTGAAGAATATTACCATGACCGAAAAATGATGAAGTGGATGCCTTTTAATGCACTCTTAGAACAAGGTGATCATTTGCGTGAGTTAATTGAAATGCGAAATCAAGAAGATAAACCAATACTCAGTGAAGATCAACTAGCAGAATTAAACTATGACTTAGAACGAGCATATATGTCTCAAGAATTGGTGGAAATCACTTATTTTAAAAAACATCGAAAACACCTAATCAAAGGACATATTCATCAAATTGATATTCAAAATAAAATGATTATGATTGATAA
>DFNN01000131.1:0-1277 GCA_002376065.1 Caryophanales bacterium UBA3566 | reverse complement strand
GTGATTATCTTTTTTGTTTCGATATTCATCGAAAAGGTTTGACAAATACAAAAAACCATGATATATTTATTTCGATAACAGTCGAAACAATATTGAAAGGAGTGCACATGAACAAATTAGATAAAAAGTATATGGAAATAATAGAAAGTTGGATACACGAATCAAAACAACAACAAATATTTTTAGAAAATGACGATCGTTTAGATGAAGCGAACTTAGAAAAAATTAGGTGTAACATTTATGAAATCTTTCAACAAATGTTTCAGCAATCAAAAAAGACGACGAAAACAGAAGAAGATTTCATTCAACGCTATTTATCATATCACCAAAACATACCAGCGAACTGGAAGAAAAGTCACGAACAAGCCAAAGAACAAAATTCTATTGACATGTTTATTGAAGAAACCAAAATAGAAGCAGCAACAAAAGTAGAACAACTCTTTAGGAGCTTATGGTGTAAAGATGGACTCAATTAAATTATTCAAAGTATTATCAGATAAATCTAGAATCAACATCATTTTAAGTTTAAAAGAAGAAGATATGGTCGTAGAACGAATCGCAAAACGATTAAATTTGGCTGCATCTACAACCTCTTTTCATCTCAAAAAACTAGAAGATATCGGGCTTGTAAAAAGTAAGAAAGAGCAATATTATAAAATCTACACGTTACAAAAATCGTTTTTATCTAAAACATTAGAAGAACTACTAACACTTAAAGAAGACCCACAAGTAAAAACAAGAGAAGAAAGATATATTCAAAATGTTTTGGATACTTTCATGGAAAATGGACGTATAATTCAAATTCCTGTTCAACGTAAAAAACGGTTAATTTTACTCGACCAAATCATTCAAGACTTTGAAGAAAATAAAATTTACACAGAACAAGAAGTCAATGATATTGTAATAAAGTATCATGAAGATTATTGTTTGTTACGCAGAGAACTTGTCGATTTTCGTTATTTAAAAAGAACAAAAAACACATATCAACTGTTATCAAAAAATGAGAAAAAATCATAAATTATTATATGTTTTTTTATTGAACATAGCATGGAGTACCTACACATGCGACAATAAAGCATTAAAAAAAATGATATCATCGAGTGATGATATCATTTTTATAATTACTCTTTTGTAATAGGTACGAATACTCTTGTTGCTAGTTCTTTATCTAACATATAAAGACCAGCATCTTTCACAAGTTTGATTTTGTCAATTAGACTAGAGAAATTATCTTCCTCTTCAACTTGTTCATCCACATACCAGTTTAGAAAACTGAT
>DFNN01000001.1 GCA_002376065.1 Caryophanales bacterium UBA3566 | reverse complement strand
CTCCAACACCGTTGGTACGGGTTCGAATCCTGTCACCCCTGCCATTATAAAGGTTTTAGGTAAGACATTTGTCTTGCCTTTTTTTATTGAAAAACAGTTGATTTCTTGAAAAAGACCGGTGGTATACTGTCATTTTTGCTCATTTTTGAAATTGGGGCAGGGTAAGTGTATACTATAACTTCTTCGTTTTGAATGGGTTTACTCCACAGCAATTGATTGTTTACCATATTTGAAAGGTGATGTTGTTTATGTTAATATTATATCTATAAGACATGACTCACTTAAACTATAAGTTAAAGATGTGGGTATGGAAAATAAGGAAGAGTACTAGGAGGGGATTAATATCAAAAATAATAAGCTGACTGTTGTAAAAATGTTTACTTATGTAATTATTTACGCATTGATGATCTTGGTGTTTTATTTGTTATATAAACAAACTACTGAGACCACGAATCCATTTGAATTTCCAAGTATAGTTTTATATGTAGCTCCAATAGTCATGATTCTATTTGGCATATTACTTAATTTTGAGAGAATTATAGAACTAGTTAATGCAAAAGGAAAAATAAGTGTAGATTGGTTAAGACTAGTTATAGTGGTGTTACCATTAACTCCAATAAGTTTTTTGTATTTATTACAATATAGTCAGGTTTTTCAGTATACCTTATTGACTTACTATATCAGACCACCAGTTATCTATGTTGCACAGTTTTTACTAGGATTCTTATTAGTTAGTTGCTTCACAAAAAAAAGCGATTTAGAAAGTAGTGATTAAGGTAATATTCTTGCATACGTTACTTGTTCGCAAGAAGATTCAAAATTTTAGAAAAAACAAGTTAAGAAAGCCAAATTAGAAGCTATCATTTTCAACAGAGATTGATAGCTTTTTTACGGGTAAAATCCTGTTGCCTCCGTACCATTTAAGCAAGTAGAGAAGTTATATAGACTTCTTTTTTTGTTTAACTAACTTCTAATCAATAGTATGTCAAAGAGTATGTGTTATAATTATCTTAACTATAAATGAGTGGGTGATTTTATGAAAATATTGTTTCTGGGCGATAGTATTACAGAAGGTGTGCCAGGTGTATCATATGTAGACCTGATCAAGAAAGAGACAACTTATGAATGTATCAATCGAGGAAAAGGTGGAGATACAGTAAGTAGTTTGCTTAGAAGAGTAAGACGTATGAGTGATTTATCAGAATATGATAAAGTTGTGTTGTTTGCAGGTGTGAATGATGTCTTTGGTAAGTTAACCACTATCTACAAAGTCTTTAAACAATTAAGAAAACAAAAATGGGCAAAAAATACGGGTGAGTTCGAAAAGACTTACCGAGAATTATTAGATTATTTATTATCATATAATAAGAATGTGGTTCTGATTCCTCCATTATTAATTGGGGAAGATATCCATAATAGTCAAAATATAGAATTAACAGATTTGGTGAATAAGATTCACACATTGTCAAATAAATATACACTTGACTATATTGATACGTATAAGGAGTTTGTCGAGTACTTAAAAGACAAAGAAGTCTCCAACTACTTGCCAGTAAGCTTATTTCAGGTATATCAAGATACAAAGAAAAAAGATATAGCACTGATTGATCAAATTAGTCATGAAAGAGGATTGTTTTTGACGTTAGATGGTGTGCATCTAAACTCGAAAGGAGCTTGTATAGTAGCTGGTTCAATCATAGATTATGTAAAAAATGCTAAAACGGATTAATTGTTTTGGCATTTTTTTTAGGAAATAATGTGAAGATTTTCGTATTTAAGTGCTATAATTTTTATATCTTGGGAGGTGTGACTTATGAAAGAGTTAATTGAAAAAATGAAAAAAGAAGCCTATATAATTGATAACCGTATTATCAAGGTTGATCATTTTATCAACCATATGCTTGATAGTGAACTTGTCTTTAAAATGGGAAAAGAATTTGCGGATAATTTTGAAGGTGTCACAAAAATATTAACAATTGAAACAAGCGGGATTGCCTACGCACTAGCGACGTCATTTCATATGGACTATGCACCTGTTGTTTTTGCAAAAAAAGCAAGAGGTTCACAAAGTGGTAAAAATGTCTATCAAAGCAAAGTTTTTTCTTACACCAAACAAATAGAGTCTATGATCAGTGTTGACAAATTGTTTTTAACGAAGGAAGACAAGGTCTTGATTATCGATGATTTTCTTGCGACAGGAGAAGCGACTACAGGTCTTATAGATGTAGTGAAACAAAGTGGTGCGAAACTCGTTGGTGTCGGAATCGTGATTGAAAAAGGATATGAAAATGGAGGAAAGAGAATCTTAGAAAAAGGTATTAAATTGCATTCTCTTGCTCGCATAAAAGAAATACAAAGTGGAATCATGATTTTTGAAGAAGGTGAACATAATGCTTAGTAGTAGTGAGAAACAAACAATCATTCAAGACTATCAAAAAAAGAATAAAGAAATTAGAAAAAAATGGAAAGACATCTTTCTAAGAATCGGGTTATTCATGCTCGTTTCTCTCGCTATTGCGATTGTTTTGTTTGGCTGGAAAGACAATCTTGAGTTGCGAGTTTTTTCATATATTTTTGGTGGAGTAGCGTTCCTTATGTTAATGGTAAGTTATTTGGTTGGAAATTATATGTACAGTCCAAAAGCAACCTATCAAGTACTGATCCCTGCCTTGATTGAGAAAATCAATTTTTATGAAGAACTGAATTTAAAGTATGAAGCTTATAACAAAGAGAAAAAAACAATCAATAAAGAATCCCAACTATTTACTAGAGGAGCGAGTGTTACGGTGCAAAGTTCCTTAAGTGGATACAATGATTACCTAGAAGCTTGGTCTATTCATGATATAAGAGTGGTGGTATCTACAGGACAATCAACCGCTATATTATTCGATGGATTTTTGTTTGAACTAGATCGTCCAAACAGTGTAGCGTTTCAATTAAGAAGTGCTTCTCGTCCGTCAAATAAACCAGTCAAATTTCGTAAAGAAGAAAAGGTGAATGACTATAAGTTGTTCGTTGAAGATGAAGAGAATATCCCTTCGAATATAGAAAAAATTGCTGGTAAACTACAAGAAATACACACAATGTTTCACGTGAAACATTTGTACTTTTCTGCATTAAAAGAAAAGACATATCTTGGGATTCAGTCAAAAAGTCTGCCGAGAAAACAAAGTAAGTTAACTGAAGAAAAAGTGCAAAAAATGTACGATGACTTTGTTCGTTATAGTAAATTAATGAACATGTTAGGAGATAGTCAATATGATTTCAGTAATTGATGTACAATTACGTTATAGTGACACCGATCAAATGGGTGTGATCTATCACGCGCATTATTTAAGTTATTTTGAACAAGGAAGAACTGCTTATTTAAAAGCATTAGGATATGTGTATGCAGAGGTTGAACAATCGGGGTATCTATTTCCGGTAAGAGATGTGAAGTGTAGTTATTTAAAAGCAATCCGATATGGAGATAAAGTTACTTTGAAAACTTTTGTAAAGAAAGTATCTAAAATCAAGATTACCTATGGTCATGAATTATACAAGCAAGATAATGTGCTTTGCGCAAAAGGTGAAACAAGTGTTGTATCTGTGAGGAAAGATGATTTTTCACTTGCTAGATTTGATAAAGATTATCCAGATTTATTTAAAAGATATCAAGAAAACATCGAGTGATGTTTTCTTTTTTCTTTATTACTCTATCGGTGTAAAGCGCTAAATTAAGCCATTTAAATCAAAGAAAGCGCTTTATTTTTATCAAGGATTAGAGTATAATAAATTCGAGGTGATTATGATGATTGTATTAACAGGACAAGATTTGACAATAGATTCATTTATTCGTGCGGTGAAACATCATGAAGAAGTGAAAATTAGTGAAGATAGTATTGAGAAAGTCATACGTGCTAGTGATTTTGTTGCCCGTGTTGTAGAGGATGAGAAACCTATTTACGGGATCAATACTGGATTTGGAAAATTAAGTGATGTTCCAATCAATAAATGTGATGTAGCTGTGCTCCAAAAGAACTTATTAATGAGTCATGCATGTGGCGTAGGAAAACCATTCAACAAAGAAATTGTTCGAGGGATGATGTTGCTTAGAGTCAATGCTCTCATTAAGGGTTATAGTGGTATTAGATTAGAGACACTTGAGTTGTTGCTTGAGTTGCTGAATAAAGATGTAACACCAGTGGTTTTTGAAAAAGGCTCACTTGGAGCAAGTGGTGATTTAGCTCCTTTATCGCATATGTCTTTGCCTTTGATTGGCTTAGGAGAAGTTCATTATCAAGGTGTTCGAATGGATGCAAAAGAGGGATTGTCTAAAGCGGGAATTACTCCATTAGAAGCTTTATATGCAAAAGAAGGATTGTCACTCATCAATGGAACACAAGCAATGACAAGTGTTGGTGCGATGGCGATTTATGAAGCAGAGATGTTGTTAAAATATGCGAATATGTCTGTCTCATCTACAATGGAAGCATTGCGTGCGATTATTGATGCGTTTGATCCTAGAGTTCAAGAATTGCGTGGACATAAGGGACAAATCAATATGGCAAAAGAAATTCGTGAGATGTTAAATGGAAGTTCATATATTTCTTTACAAGGTGAATTAAGAACGCAAGATGCGTATAGTATCCGTTGTACACCACAAGTTCATGGTGCGGTGTGGGATGCAATCAACTTTGTCAAAGAAAAAGTTGAAATTGAGATGAACGCAGTGACGGATAATCCAATCATTTTTATTGATGATGAACTTGCTTTAAGTGCGGGGAATTTTCATGGTGAACCAATGGCGATTCCATTTGATTACTTAGGAATCGCAATGTCTGAACTTGCGAACATTAGTGAGCGTAGAATTGAACGTATGGTGAATCCTGCGTTGAATGAAGGATTACCTGCATTTTTAGTGAAAAATCCAGGGTTAAATTCAGGGTTTATGATTGCCCAATATAGTGCAGCTTCACTAGTGAGTGAAAACAAAGTATTAAGTCATCCTGCGAGTGTGGATAGTATTCCTTCTAGTGCAAATCAAGAAGATCATGTATCAATGGGGACTATTGGTGCTAGAAAAGCGCTAGAAATTATTAGAAATGCAAGAAAAGTCATTGCGATTGAAATGATGACTGCGATGCAGGCGATTGATTTAAGAGAAGGACATACACTTGGAAAACAAACGAAAAAGGTTTATGATAAAGTTAGAAAGAGTATTCCATTTATTGAAAATGATACAGTGATGTATCATCACATTCATCGAATGGATGATTTGTTGAAAGATGAGACATTTTTAAAAGATTTGTTATTGGAAGGTGAATCAGTATGAAGATAACACTTGGTGATATTTTTGCAGAGTTGCCTAAGAAAAAAGCATTCAAAGAAGGAATTAGACGTGCGCCAAAAAGAGCATTTACTTTAAGTGAACAAGATACAAAACTAGCACTTAGTAATGCATTACGTTATGTTCCAAAGAAATGGCATGATGTGCTTGCGCCTGAGTTTTTAGATGAACTGTTATCAATGGGACGTATATATGGATATCGCTTTCGACCTGAAGGTGGATTAAAAGGGAAACCAATTGATGAATATGAAGGATATACACTTGAGGGGAAAGCCTTTCAAGTAATGATTGATAATAACTTAGATTTTGATGTGGCATTATATCCTTACGAACTAGTGACTTATGGTGAAACTGGCCAAGTGATGCAAAACTGGATGCAGTATCAAATCATTAAAAAATATTTACAGTTGATGAATGATACACAAACACTTGTAATCAATAGTGGACATCCGCTAGGTTTGTTTACTTCTTCTAAAGAAGCACCAAGAGTGACATTAACCAATGGATTGATGGTTGGACAATATGATAATTTAGATGATTTTAACCGCGCTAGTGCGCTTGGGGTCGCTTCTTACGGACAAATGACTGCGGGTGGATGGATGTATATTGGTCCGCAAGGGATTGTGCACGGAACGTATTCAACTTTATTGAATGCAGGACGTAGTAAACTTGGCATCCCTGAACATGAAAACTTGGCTGGAAAATTATTTGTAACTTCTGGATTAGGTGGTATGAGTGGGGCACAAGGAAAAGCGATTGAGATTAGTGGTGGAGTAGGAATCATTGCTGAGGTTGATCCTTCACGCATTGAAACAAGATATACGCAAGGTTGGGTCAGTGTTGTAGCAAGCAGTGAAGAAGAAGCATTTTCTCTTGCTTTAAAAGCAAAAGAAAACAAAGAAGCACTCGCAATTGCTTATCATGGAAATGTTGTATCATTATTAGAATATGCGATTGCGCATGATATATGGATCGATTTACTCAGTGATCAAACAAGTTGCCATGCGGTTTATGATGGTGGGTATTGCCCAGTGACCTTAACATTTGATGAGCGTACAAAGATGTTAAAAGAAGATAAAGAACAATTTATGAAAGAAGTAGATAAAGGGTTGATTCGTCATTATGAAGCGGTTAAAACGATTCATGATAAGGGAACTTATTTCTTTGATTATGGGAATAGTTTTATGAAGGCGATTTATGATGCTGGTGTAAATGAAATATGTAAAAACAAAGAAAATGATTTGGATGGATTTATTTGGCCAAGTTATGTGGAAGATATCATGGGTCCTGTGTTATTTGATTATGGGTATGGACCATTTAGATGGGTTTGTTTAAGTGGGAAAGAAAGTGATTTAGATAAGACAGATAAGGCCGCGATGGATGCGATTGATAAAGATCGACGTTTTCAAGATTTGGATAATTATAACTGGATCAAAGATGCGAAGAAAAACAAACTAGTAGTAGGTACAAAAGCACGTATTTTATATCAAGATGCTTATGGAAGATTGAAGATTGCGCTTAAGTTCAATGAAATGGTCAAAAATGGTGAAATAGGACCAGTTATGTTGGGACGTGATCATCATGATACTGGTGGAACTGATTCACCATTTAGAGAGACTTCTAACATCAAAGATGGTAGTAATATTATGGCAGATACTGCCACCCAAGTTGCGATAGGAAATGCGGCTAGAGGAATGAGTTTGGTTGCCCTTCATAATGGTGGGGGCGTTGGAATTGGGAAAGCCATCAATGGTGGATATGGTATGGTCTTAGATGGAAGTACTCGAGTGGATGAAATCTTAAAACGTGCGATGCTTTTTGATGTAATGGCAGGTGTTGCTAGAAGAAACTGGGCTCGCAATGAGCATGCGATAGAAACATCAAAAGAGTATAATGAAATTGATAACAATTCATATATTACTGTTCCTGAAGAAATTGATCAGGATATGATCAGTAAACTGGTAGAAGATCAGCATGATAAAGGAGGAAATTAAGATGCCAAAGATTGTCCAATGTGTCCCAAATTTTAGTGAGGGACGTGATCAAGATAAGATAGCAAGAATTGTCGAACCATTAAAAAACAAAGAAGGATTTAAACTCATTAGTGTCGAACCTGATGGTGATTATAATCGAACTGTTGTGACATTATTAGGAGATCCTGAAAAAATCATTGAGGCATTGATT
This sequence comes from Caryophanales bacterium UBA3566, assembly GCA_002376065.1. Taxonomy (GTDB): domain Bacteria; phylum Bacillota_I; class Bacilli_A; order Izemoplasmatales; family Izemoplasmataceae; genus UBA3566. Next base: position 17,477 of record DFNN01000001.1, on the reverse strand, counting down.
CCCTTTGTTGGAAAAGTTGAAGAAGAAATTGATATGAATCATCAAAGTGGTGAACATCCACGCATGGGTGCGGTGGATGTGATTCCGTTTATTCCAATTGATGGAGTAACAATGGATGAATGTGTAGGGTATGCTGAACGTGTTGGTGAAAAAATCAATCAAGCATTTGATATTCCAATTTTCCTTTATGCAGAAGCAGCTCGCCAAAAAAGAAGAGTGAAGCTTCCAACAATCCGTAAAGGTGAATTTGAAGGAATGAAAGAAAAAATCAAAGATGAGAAATGGGTACCTGATTTTGGGAAAGCAGAAATTCATCCAACCTTTGGTGTGATCGGTGTTGGTGCACGTAATCCACTGATTGCTTTTAACATCGATTTAGATACCGCTGAGAACAAAGTTGCGAATAATATCGCTAAAGCAATTCGTGGATCTAGCGGAGGATTTGCATATATTCAAGCAGGTCCTGCATTTTTAGAGAAACGCGGACATATGCAAGTAACGATGAATATTCTAGATTATAAAAAGAATCCAATCTACCGTATCGTAGAAACAGTCAAAATGGAAGCTGCTCGTTATCAAGTGAAGGTTACTTCTTGTGAGGTTGTTGGATTGATTCCGAAAGATACGATTGTTCGTAGTTTGAAATATTATTATGCATGTGAAGGAAAAAAACTTGGTGATTTATCAATTGATGAAATCACCGAAGAAGCAATGAAAATATTATTGTTTAGAGATTTCGATAAACTTAAAATTATTGAAGCGAATATGTAGGTGATAGTATGACTGCTGATTTGATTGTTTATAATATATCGAAATTATATACACCATATCATAAACCACCGGTGAAAAAAGAAAAATTAAGAGAAATTATTATGATCAAAGATGCCTTTATTGCGGTAAAAGATGAAATGATTATCGCAGTAGGTAGTGATCATTATGAAATGTATATTGATTCAGATACGAGTCTTTATAATGCGCAAGGAAAAGTCTGTTTTCCTGGTTTTATTGATGCACATACCCATCTTGTTTTTGGTGGTTCGAGGGAACATGAATTTGCTGATAAGTTGGAAGGGATTCCGTATATTGAGATCCTTAAAAAAGGTGGGGGAATCTTAAGTAGTGTTGAGATGACTAGGAATGCAACGTTTGAAGAATTGTATGAAAAATCATTGAAAAGTTTGGATCAAATGTTGCGTTTTGGTAGTACAACCATTGAGGCGAAAAGTGGTTATGGATTGAATTTAGAAACAGAAATAAAACAACTAGAAGTCGCCAAAGAACTCAATCAATTTCATCCAGTAGATATCTTATCTACGTACATGGGTGCACATGCTATTCCTATAGATTATAAAGATAATCATGAAGGTTATGTTGATCAAGTAATCGAAGACTTAAAGGTCATTAAGGAAAAAGAGCTAGCGACCGCTGTAGACGTTTTTTGTGAAGACCATGTATTTGATGTCAACTTATCGAGAAAACTACTTAATAAGGCAAAGAAACTAGGCTTTGATGTGAAATTACATGCAGATGAGATTGTTTCTTTAGGTGGAACAGCTTTGGCTGTAGAGTTGGAAGCAAAAAGTGCAGATCATCTGATGGCTGCAAGTTTAAAAGATTTACAAGAATTGGGGAACTCTAATGTGATCGGGAATTTATTACCGTCAACCGCATTTTATTTAAATAAAAACTATGCAAATGCTCGTATGATGATTGATTTGGGTGTTGGTGTTGCGATATCTAGTGACTATAATCCGGGTAGTACACCATCAGAAAATATTCAGTTTGCGATGCAACTTGGGGCATTGAAAATGAAAATGACCCCAAATGAATTACTGCATAGTGTGACGGTGAATGCGGCGTATGCACTTGGATTAGAGAAAAAACTTGGTATACTAGATGTAGGATATCAAGGGGATTTCTTACTTTTAGATATTCCAAATATTGAGTATTTCTTTTATCATTATGGCATCAATCATGTAAAAGATGTATTTAAAAAAGGGCGCTTAGTCGTCAAAAATGAGCGCGTTATAGGGAGGAAATAAAAATGAAATTGGTGGATTATACTGTAAAAGATTTTATTGAACAAGTTGATTCTAGTATGCCAACTCCTGGTGGAGGAAGTGTTGCTGGAGTGGCTTCTACTTTAGGAATTGGTCTATCACGAATGGTGGGTCATTTAACAACTGGGAAAAAGAAATTTAAGGCGTTAGATGATGATGTGAAACAAGAATATCATCGCATATTAGATCGTTTTGTTGTCATCAAAGAAACAATGTTAACTTTAATCGATGAAGACACATTGGCTTTTGAAAAGGTGATGGATGCATTTAAATTACCAAAAGAAACTGATGAAGAAAAAGTGATTCGCAAAGAAGCAATTGAAGATGCAACTTATGGAGCAATCGAAGTTCCTTATCGAGTAGCGAGTTTATCACTTCAAGCATTGGGTGATTTGGAGTATTTGTTGGATTATGGTAATAGAAATGCAGTATCTGATATTGGCGTTGCAGCTTTGATGCTTTATGGTGGATTAGAAGGTGCATTATTGAATGTGTTGATTAATGTCGGAAGTCTATCAAATGAAGAAATTCAAACAAGATATCAAAAAGAAGCAGAACAGTTCTCAATTGAGGGAGAACAATTGAAAAATAAAGTACTAAAAAAAGTACGTGGATTATTATAATTATATTGATTATATTCAATCTATTTAGTATCATTGTTTCTTGGAGGTGACTACATGAAAACTGCTTATGTAACTTTCATTATTCGTAATGATTCCTTTTTGCCTGGTGCAATGTTGTTTGCGTATGCCTTGAAGAAACAAAAGACGAGTGCTGATTTGATCTGTATTGTTTCGAATAATTTGAAAACTTCGTCAATTCATGCGTTGAATGTTTTATTTGATGATGTGATTGTGTTAGATGAGATTTATGTTCCTCATTCAAGAAGACAAGAACGCCAAGACCGTCCATTTTTGTTTTCAAGATTTCATGCGTTAAGACTTGGTAAAGATGGAGATTTGGGAAAAGATTACGATAAAATAATTTTGGCAGATGCGGATTTATTACCACTTGATCAGTACGATGATTTGTTTCAATTAAAAGCACCAGCTGGAATCATTAATGAGAAAAAAGAATACTGTATGGAGTATACCAGTGATGGTGTTTATACAATTCCTCCATCTGTATTAGAAAAAGGGACTTGGATTTGGCATGAGGTCTATAAAAATATACCTCATGGTACTCAAATTCCTAAAGAAGTGACAGATCGAATACACACAGATAAAGAAAACATGGGTGTGAATGCATCTCTTTATGTTCTAGAACCATCGATGAGACTATTTGAGGATATCATTGAAGATGTTTCAAAAGAAGAAGTACGTGAAGAAATCAGCAAGTATCATTGGCCAGAAATGCAATATTTAACACAAAAATTAAGTGGCCAGTGGACCAACATTGATCTGAAGTATTCATCCTTCAATGGATACCCTGAGTTATCGGTGTTACATGGAATCCATTTTGCAGGTTTAAAACCTTGGAATTTTAAAAATAAAAGTGTAAAATCATTTGCGAAATTTGAAGATTATAAGTTATGGTATCATTTATATTTACAAATGTTTAAAGAGTATCCTTTGTTGTTAGAAAACAGCAAATTAATGCGTTTAAAAGAACAAATTGAGGCTTTGAGAGAAAATAAAAAATATGTTTTTTTCCAAACATATTTAGAGAATTTATCTGACTTTTTTGACCAATAAAGATTACACTAGTTGTAATCTTTTTTAATTACCTTGACAGATAGAGTAATTTTTGGTAAATTATTATGTGTAATAGAGTACTTTCATAAGAAGGAGGATTCAGCGTGAAAAAAACCTCTTTAGGAGAATTAATTGCGAATAGTATTAGTCATGGAGTAGGCGTAATATTGGGGATTATTGGACTTGTTGTATTGCTTTTGAATTCATCATCTTTTGTGGAGACATTGGCTTCAGCGATATTCGGTGGTTCTTTAATATTACTTTATTCATCTAGTACCTTATTTCATTCATTTCCACATAATATGAGAAGGGTTTATACGGTTTTCCAACGATTTGACCACAGCGCTATATTTATTTTAATAGCGGGGACATATACGCCATTTCTTCTGTTAGCTGTAGGAAATACACAGGCGTATATTTTATTGGCTATTTTGTGGCTTTTAACAGTTCTTGGAATTGTAATGAAATCTATTTGGATTCGTAAATATCATAAAGTACATCTAGCCATTTATTTGTTGATGGGATGGAGTATCGTATTTGTTTTTGATGAAGCAATCACTGGTTTAGAAAATAGTTTTATTTTTGTTTTAATTGGCGGGTTATGTTATACATTTGGTGTAATATTTTACGTGATGAAGTTTAAGTATCAACATTTTGTATGGCATTTATTTGTTTTAGCAGGAAGTATATTTCATTATATTAGTATATTAGAACTAATTAGATAATTGAGGAGAGAAATTATGGAAAAATATGGGATTGTTGTTGATAGTACAACCTATCTAACAGATGAACAATTTAAAAAGTATAATATAAAGCGTGCTAGTTTGAATGTCATTGTAGAAGGTGACACATATAAAGAATTAGAGATTACAAATGATTTTGTATTTGATCAAATGAAACATCATAGATTAACAACAAGTCAACCTTCCCCAGGTGAATTTTATGATCTATATTTAGAGATGCTTAAACAATATGAACGTGTATTTGTTGTTCCGATTAGTCAAAACCTTAGTGGAACTTATCAAAGTGCGATTCTTGCACATTCAATGTTGGATGATAAAGACATGGAAAAGGTGCATATCTTTAATACCATGAATGCTGCTTATGGTAATGAACTTCTTGTTTTAGAGCTTGTGGATATGATGAAACAAGAAATCGAAGAGACTGCGATTATTGAACGAATGAATCGTTTGATTGATCACTCGAAATTAATCTTTACAATTGAAAGTTTGACTAACTTAATGCGTTCAGGAAGATTGTCACGTGCAAAAGCATTGATTGGGACAGTGATGCGTGTAAAACCACTGATTCAGTTAGATGATGGGAAGTTAGATTTGTTCACATCAACTAGAACACATAAAAAGGCTTTGTCAGAAATCATCAGTATGATGAAAGAAACGACAAAAGGATTTAAGAGAATCATGGTAAGGATTCAAAATCAACATTCAGATACACAAACTGAAGTATTGATTGAAACAGTGAAAGAACATTTTAAAGATGCAGAAATTAGTATAAATAGTTATATTGGTCCTGTGTTTAGTATACATATTGGTATGCAGGGATATGGTATAGCTTGGACGGGAGAATAAATATGAATAAGTATGGATTGATTATTGATTCAACAGTGTATTTAGAAGAGGACTTTATTAAGCAAAATGATATTGATGTAGTTTCTTTAAATATCATCGATAAAGATGTATCTTATAAAGAAATTGATATTGATGTAGACTTTATTTTTGACCAACAAAAAAAAGGTGCTCATTTTACGACAAGTCAACCATCACCTGGTGAATTTTTAGAAGCATATGATAGAATGCATAAAAAGGGATACGAAGAAATCTTTTTAGTGGTTTTATCGAAAAATTTGAGTGGAACCTATCAAAGCGCTATTTTGGCTCAAAGTATGTTTGATCATCCAGAAAAAATTCACGTGTTTGATACCTCTTTGGCAGCATATGGAACAGAAATGATTGCGCTTGAAGTGATGAAGAGAATTAACGAAGGAAAAGCCAAAGAAGTTATTTGGAAAGAAGTAAATGAAATTATCGCAAATGCTGGACAAATGTTTACTGTGGAAAATTTATTTTCATTAACAAAAGGTGGACGTTTAAGTGTCGCACAAGCGATGGTAGGGACTGTATTACGTATCAAACCTATTATCAAAGTAGTGGATGGTAAGTTGAAACTTGATGGAAAAGAACGCACTTATAAAAAAGTACATCAGTATCTTATAAAAAGTGTAAAAGATACGCTTGATGATCGTAAAAAATTACATTTTTATGTCACAAACACACATTCTAAAGAAGGTGCTATTGAGTTACGCAAAGATTTAGAAGAAGCATTTCCTCATGCAACGTTTCATATGACAGATTACTTAGGTCCTGTATTTAGTATCCATGTTGGTAAAAAAGGATATGGAATTGCTTGGTACTCATTATAACACTTCGCAAGAGGTGTTATTTTTTAGTTGACCATTAAAAAAAAAGTAAGATATGATATAATAAAGTGATTCAAATTTGATAGTCATACGAGTTTGAAGAACTTTGAGAAAATTAATGGGTGATCAGAATGAAGATAGGATTGTTTACTGACGCATATGCGCCGGTAATTAGTGGGGTAGTAGTATCTGTTGATACATTAAGGAATGAATTAACGAAGTTGGGCCACGAAGTATACATCATCGCGAACGAACACGAACGTGCAGATGATCAAGATGATCATATCATTCGAATACATGGGCTAAATTTACCAATGAAAAATATGAAAGATTTCCGTGTTGGTAAAATTACAAAAAGTAAAATGGAAATAATTCATAAATTGAATTTAGATATTATTCATTGTCATACTGAGTTTTCAATGGGAAGATTAGGAAGACAAGTGGCAAAAAAATACAACATTCCTGTTGTCCATACGTATCATACAATGTTGGAAGAGTATATTCACTATATTACGAAAATGTTTGTAGGACCTATAAAAATTATGTCAAAATGGTATAGTAAATCATTTGCGAATTCTGCGGATTATGTGATATTTCCATCGATAAAAGTGCGAAAAACTTTTGAATCTTATGGATTTTCTGGAGAGTCAAAGATTATTCCAACAGGTATATATTTGGAGCAATTTCGAAAGATTAATTTTAAGCAAGAAGAATTGAATGAGTTAAAAATCAGTTTGGGGATTAATTTAGATGATTTTGTAATGATTTTTTTAGGTAGATTATCAAGAGAAAAAAGCATCACTGAATTGATTAAAAAATTTGCGGTGTTACATAAAAAAATTCCGAGATTAAAGTTATTATTGGTTGGTGGCGGACCAGATCAAGCATTCTTTGCAAAAGTCGCAAAAGACAAAGATGTAGAAGATGCAGTAATCTTTACTGGCATGGTGCCTCAAAAAGATGTAGCGAAATATTATCACATTTCTGATTTATTCGTGAATTTCAGTATTAGTGAAACACAGGGATTGACATATATAGAAGCACTTGCTTCAGGAGTTCCGCTACTCGTAAAATATGATGAAAATTTGGTAGGTGTTGTGAAACATCATCAAAATGGATTGACATTTATGAATGATGATGAGTTCGTCGAATTGTTCTTGCAATTATATAAAAACAAAGTATTATTTAATAAAATAACCAATAACGCTACCAAAGCAATCGAAGAGTTTAGTGCTGATCAGTATGGAAAAAATGTGTTGAGTGTTTATCAATATTTATTAGAAAAAAGGACTTAGTTCAATTTAAATTGAACTAAGTCCTTTTAGTTGTTTTCTGGATTCATTGATTGAAAGTAATCATATTTTAAGACATTCAAACTCTTGATATACTCTGTTATAAAATAATCGTTTAAATTTAGTAAGTAATTTGAATTAAATTCTTCATTATATATCGTATAGGAGTCTGCGATTGAGGTGTACATAAAATCTTGATTTAAGAAACTCATATCAGCAAATCTTATCACGTTTGTTAAGTACGGTTCAGTAGAACTGATACCCATAATTTTATTATAGTCTAGTGGAGAAAATGCATCTTGTCCAAAGACATATTGATATTCCAAATCTAAATCAAATAAATTTGCGATGGTTGGTAAAATATCAATTGTTGAGAAATATTCAGTATAATATCCGTCAATATTGTTTAGTCGATATTTGTTTGAATAAATCATAAATGGTACGTTATGCAAGTCTAACTCATTTCCTTCTTCTTTGAATTCTCTTTCCATATATGGGTAATCAGGATTTCCATCATACTCCCAAATTTTATCTTCATCAAGTCCATAAGCATAATGATCTCCATAGATTATGATTGCTGTATCATCTAATTTATCAGCTGCTTCTAGTTCATCCATTAAGTATTTTACTGCTAGGTCAAGTTCAATACTGGTCGCTAAATAATATTTCATTTCTTCATCAATGGTGATGTCATGAGCTAGTTCATATTCATTGACAGCATCAATGTGTTGTACTGCGATTTCATGGGTATCACTATAGTTAAAATGTCCACTAACTGTGACCATATTGACAAAGAATTGATCATCATTAATAAAGTAAGGAATTGATCGTTTCATTAGTTCTAAGTCACTTTGCCATACGTGATTAAAAATAATACTTCCATCTTCTGGATTATCAAGCAAGCCAAGTTCTTCACTACCATAATACGCATCATAACCGAGTGTTTGTGGATGATAAACACTTCTACGATAGAAATAATCAGTATAATTATGAAATGAGTAGGTGGAATATCCTTCTTTTTCAAACAGCCTAGGCAATGTATAAGGGAAATAATTATCTCCATATTCATTCCAAGTCAAAGTGATATTTTTGTCTGGATAAATAGATGTCTGTGTTAAAAATTCTGAATCAGCAGTACTTCTATTGTATAATGGCGAGTAGTAATTTTCAAAGTAGGCGTAATTATCCATAATGTCAAATAACGTTGGTGTTAATTCAGGATTGATGGCATAGGTATCTAGTGATTCTGCCATAATTAAAACAAGGTTTTTGTTTTCTAAAATATCTGAAAAACGATTTCGTTGATAAGGATGTTCTTCTTCAATTCTTTCAAAATAATCATCTAGTAATAGTAAATGCTCTTCTTTAGTAAGTACAGCAGGTCTAAATAGGTTAAAGAAATCTCGCTGAGTATAAGTAAGGAGACCATATTTTTTTAATATAAACTGAGGATCATAGAGCTTTTGATATAAATCTAAGTCAGTATAAGTAGGACCAGCAGCATCTACTTTTTCTTCATCACTAATAATTTGTAGCGATGAGAAAAATACGATAAAAGATAATAATAAAACAATTAATGGAGCTTTGATGGAAATATATTCAATGTTGAAGGATAGATGTTTATATCGAACTAAAAGATAAAATCCAATCAGTGGAATAAAATAGAATATATGACCAAATCTTAAGGACAAGAAGTAATCCCCAATAAATGATAATGCTCGATCAGCATCTCCTACTGAACTAAACGAATAAAAGCCATTCATAAAGCTACGATATACATCTTGATTAAAGTATAAAAATGAAATAAGAACAATTAAAAAGTAACTTAACCTTTTAACAGTTTTATGTTGGAAAAACATTAAGAAGAACATAAACATAAAGGTATAAGACAATGAAAATAATATTGTATGGAAAAAATCGAATGATAATTCAAAATTAATCATTCGTATTTTAAAAACAACTTCAAAATAAACAATCGATAGTAAAAAAAATAAAAACATCTTTAAAGCATTGGTTCTATAAGTTTCCATAAATGCACCTCACAACGTGATATTATACTAAAAAAAAGTGAAAAAGCCAATTGCTTTATTACAAAAACTTAACAAAAGTAGAAAAAAGCAACATAATAGTGATCATCGATTTGGGAAAATAGTAAATATCACTTGACAATTGTACCTAAGTTGAATAAAATGTATATAGTCTCTTTTTGGGACACGTAAACATGGCGATTGTGGTGAAGTGGTTAACACTCCGGCTTGTGGCGCCGGCATTCGTGGGTTCGATTCCCATCAGTCGCCCCATTATGGGCTATGGCCAAGTGGTTAAGGCACCGGACTTTGACTCCGGGACCGATAGTTCGAATCTATCTAGCCCAGCCACGTGCGGGTATGGCGGAACTGGCAGACGCGCTAGACTTAGGATCTAGTTCTTCGGAGTGCAGGTTCGATTCCTGTTACCCGCACCATATGAATTTAAAGGCAGAAATGCCATCTATAAAAAAAAGCAATCCAACGGATTGCTTTTTTCTATTACTTCTTATATCTCACAAGTCTCATCATCACAAACGGGACCCTTATCTGCTTGGCCAATTGTCGATAACTTGTCTTTTTGTTCTTCTTCCCACAACTGTGCTAATACTTGTTCGAAATATTCTTGTTGTTGTGCACCTGATACTCCATATTTTCTGTTTAACACAAAGAATGGTACTCCACGTACACCTACTTGACGACCTTCCATCATCTGTTCTTTTACTATATCAGAAAATTCATCTTTTTTTAGAACTTCTTTTACTTTTGTTTCGTCTAAACCAACTTCACTTGATAGGCGAACAAGGGTATCAAAATCTGATAGATTTTCTCCTTCACTGAAATAAGCCTTCATAAATCGATCTGTAATTTCTGTTTCTAAATGAACAGTCGCAGCATACTTAGCCACTCTATGAGCATCAAATGTATTAGTCATTTGAATAATATCGTAATTGTATTCTAAGCCAACGGTTTTTGCATTCTCAGTAAACATAGCGAATTTTTGTTTCGCTGCTTCAGGCGTTGTTCCATGACCTTTTGCGAAGCTTTCATATGCAGTTCCTTTCATTACTTTTGGTGCATTTGGGTTAAGTTGATATGCTTTGTAAACTATCTCTACTTGATCCTTTTGCGCAAAATTCTCCAAAGCTTTTTCAAAGCGTTTTTTACCGATATAACAAAACGGGCATGCAAAATCAGACCATAATTCTACTTTCATTTTTATTCCTCCTTTGGTATCTTTAGTATTATCGGTTTTTTCGATCAAAAAATCAATTAATTTGCTTACGAACAATAATATTGATGCTGTTTTGACGACTGAGAATACTTTGAAATTCAATTGAAAACCATTACATGTTTGATAAATTATGATATAATAGTTAAAAACAATGATAGAGGTGACCGTATGTTAAAACTCGAACATTTTGAAGAGATTGCTTTCTTTGATGAAATCACTGGATTAAGAAATTTAAAAGGGTTAAAAAAAGATTTTGAAAATGAAACATTGGAGGATGTTCATTTTATATATGTAGATATCGATGAATTTAATCGGATGTCTGCAATGTTTGGTGAAGATGCAATGGATGATATCCTTGCTAGTTTGGCAAAGTCATTAGTGGATTATTGTGGAAAATCAGATGTTTATAGAGTCGGTAACGACCAGTTTATTTTAATGACTAGAAGTCACTTTATTTGTGAACCAACTGAACTAATGAAGATTTTAAAGAATCCTATTACCCATGATCATTTACAATATAATGTTAATGTTAGTATTTGTGTTCTTGATCATGATGATTTTCCAGAAATTAACCTAGAACAAACAATTAAGGTATTGAGATACTCGATTGATCGATATAAGCATCAAGGTAAAAACTTGTTGATTTATGCTGATGAAGAATTATTTGCGCAGTATCAATCTAAAAAAGAAGTTGAAAAAATCTTATATGAAGCAGTTAAAAATGATCGTTTTTATCCAAAGTTTCAACCGTTTGTTGATACTTTCAATAATGAAATCATAGGATTTGAGACAGTATCTAGGTTACGTGGTGAATCTGGAACGTTTAAGCCTGATGTTTTTCTAGAATTGGCCGAATTTACTGGATTAATCTATGATATCGAAATAAAAATGTTTGAAGAAATGTGTAAATTCTATCGTGATTTAAAAGACCATAACGATTTAAAGGTTTCATCTAGATTTAAGGCGGCAGTTAATTTCTCCCAACATACATTGGAGCGTATTAAATTTGAAGATTTAGAAGTTCTTCTTAATCGATATGATATGACTACAAATAATGTAATTATAGAGGTGAAAGAGCATATTATTCAAAATCAGGAATCATATAAAACAGTTCAGAAATTTCATGAGCTTGGGTTCCTTGTTGCCTTAGATGAGTATACCAATGATAGTTCTTCATTTTTGTATTTAGCTGACATTAAAGTTGATATTATTAAAATATCTGAATCTCTTTTAAGAAAACTTTCTGATAGTCTTGAATTTAAAAGAATTCACAAAGTATATGAGTTTATGGTGAGCGTGGCAAAAGAGTTTAATTTAACGGTTGTATCTTGCGGAATTAATTCAAATGATTTATTAAAAATTGTGAAACATATGGATGTAGAAATTGGTGTTGGAAAATATTTCTCAGAATCATTAGAGAAAAATGAGTTTGTGAAGTTCTTAATGGACAACAAGAAAAGATTTAAAATATTATGATTTATCTATTAAGTACTGAAGGAAGTATATTTACCCATTTACATGAAAATATATTGTTTGGTGTTTCTATGCTGGTTTTGTTTGGATTACTTGGTGGTAAATTAATTGAACGTATTAAATTCCCAAAAGTTACGGGATATATTTTAATTGGTATTTTAATAGGGCCAAGTGTCCTTACAATATTGTCCCACGAAATGGTTGAAAACTTCACAATTATTCGCCAAGTAGCGATTGGTGTTATTGGATATACAATTGGACTAGAGCTTAAGTTCCGCAAATTAAAGAAAACTGGGAAACAAGTCACAATTATTACATTTGCTCAAGCACTTATAACGGCTGTGTTAGTTTGTATGGCCATTGTGAGTTATCTAACAGTCACTGGTGGAGATCATATATGGACGTATGGTCTAGTATTGGGTGCGATTGCAACTGCTACTGCTCCTGGACCGATTGTTGCGATTGTAAAAAGTTATCGAACAAAAGGTCCAGTAACAGACATGCTTTTACCACTTGTAGCACTTGATGACGCGATTGGGATTATGCTTTTTGCAGTAATGCTTTCTATTGGTACTACTATTTTAGGAGCGGGAGCATCAATCAGTACCGGAGCGTTATTGTTAGAGCCCTTGATTGAAATTGCATTATCTTTTGGTATTGGAGCATTTTTAGGATTGGCAATGACTTTTACTTTGAAGAAGTTAAATCGTGATGATGATAAAACGTTAATGATGATTATCTTAGGATTTGTCTTTTTAGGAATTGGAATTGGTCAAGTAGTACACGCATCTGCCATTTTATTACCTATGACGATTGGTATTGTTTTAACCAATATGATTGATGAGAAATATGAACATAGATTGTCAGGATCAGTTGATTTATTTGCTGCGCCGATTTTACTTGGATTTTTCACCATTGCTGGTGCTGAGTTAAATCTATCGCTATTATTAGTTGCTGGAGCAATGGGGATTATATATATCGTATTCCGTGTTATTGGGAAAATTTCCGGTGCATATTTCAGTGCAAAAATCGTGAAAGCACCACCAACCGTTGTCAAATATTTAGGATTTACACTTATTCCTCAAGCTGGAGTAGCCATTGATATGGCATTAACGGCTGAATTAAGATTTGAGGAGATGCCAGGATATGGATACATCGGTATGGAGATAATGACCATCGTTTTAGCAGCTACTGTAATTTTTGAAGTTTTTGGATTAATTATTGTTAAAACGGCATTATCCAAAGCAGGTGAAATTGACGTAGCTAAGACGTCTTGGAGTTCTCAACAAAAAGCTTAATAAGGATTTCATTAAGAAATCCTTATTTTTTTTAGAAAAGACTTGAAAAAAATTAGTTTATTTTGTAAAATAACACTTGCGTTTATGTTGTTATAAATAGGAAAGAAGATGAAGGAATTGAACTTATTATTATTAAGTAGTGAAGCAACACTCACTTATGAAGCATTGCTGGCTTTAGCAGCGGTGTTAATACTTGGGTTATTTGCAGGTAGATGGTTTGAGAAAATAAAATTGCCTCATATAACTGGGTATATTGTAATGGGTGTGATCATTGGTCTTGTGTTGGTTGTCGTCAACAAAGGAGATTTAATGCATCATTTGGAGATTATTTCCAGTATTGCGCTTGGATTTATTGCCTTTGGGATTGGGCAAGAACTAGAATTTGGTAAATTGAAGAAAAGTGGTAAAGAAGTTGTTGTTATTACTTTGATTCAAGCAGTGGCAGCTGCTGGTTTAACAATTCTTGGTTTATTAGTATTTGGAGTATCATTACCAATTGCATTGGTTTTAGGAGCAGTTGCAACAGCGACAGCACCAGCACCAATTATGTTGTTAACGCGTAAATATCGCGCCGAAGGACCTTTAACCGATACTTTGTTACCATTGGTTGGTATGGATGATGCGGTTGGGATTGTATTATTCGGTGTATTGTTGTCAATTGCCAATGCATTAAATCTTGGTGGAAGTCTTTCTGTGGTTGATATGCTTAGTGGACCTTTACTTGAACTTATTTTCTCGTTTGTAGTTGGAGCAATTGTGGGTTATACTACTGCTTTAATCATTCGTGCTATTAAGAGTAGTGATTCAGGAAAAGAAGAAGTGTATTTGGGTGCTAGTTTGACAGCGGTGATGATTTCGGTTGCCTTGTCTAGAATGGGATTACATATAAATGGATTTGAAATTCACTTATCACCTATATTAACACCAATGATGATGGGTGTAGTGTTAACCAATAGTGTATCAAGAGTTAAAGCACATGAGATAACTATGACGGTTGAACGTTTTACTGGTCCAATTTTGATTGCTTTCTTTACATTAGCAGGAGCAGAACTTGTTGTAGCGTTTGCGAATAATGCTGATGTTAATTATGGAAGCATTATTGGGATTACAGCGATATATATTGTCTTTAGAACCATTGGTAAAATTGTGGGTTCTTCATTTGGAGCTCAATTAATGAAATCACATCCAAATGTTCGAAAGTATCTCGGGATTACTTTATTACCACAAGCCGGAGTTGCTTTGGGGATGGCTTATCAAGCAAAAACAGACTTTGGTGAAGATGGGATTACGATTTTAATTGTTGTTTTAATTGCAACATTAATATATGAATTATTTGGACCTATTGGAGTGAAATATTCGCTTGAAAAATCAGGAGAAATTCACAAAGATTAATAAATAAAAAATCAGTGAAAATCACTGATTTTTTTGCTGTATTTTTTTGGATTTATTTTTTCTTGGTTCAGGGACAGGATCATAACCACCTTTTGAGAAAGGATTGCATCGTAAGATGCGCCAAAAACTTAAAATGGAGGCTATGAAAAAATTGCGTTTTTGATAGGCTTCTTTTGCATAGTGGCTACAAGTAGGATGGTATCTACAAGTAGGATTTTTGTTTGCTGTTGAGTTTTGATATAGTTCAATTAATTTTATTGCTACTTTTTTCATGAGTCACCTCCAGCTATATTTTAGCACTATCTAGAAGTAAGCTCAAGAAATGTGATTTTCATTAGACAAAGGAACAAAAGTCTACTATAATTGATTTGTGGTGATAATGATGAAAGAAACAAATAATATTGAATTGTTTTACGATTACTTTGATTCGATTGCAATGTATTTATATGATGTGAACAAACATCCTTATTTAGAGTCGATGAATCTTGCCTTCCAGTATTTACTTGAAGATTATATTGATTTTCCATTGGATGAACAAGGGTTGGCATATGTAAAGCAAGAAAAAAACAAAATAATAGAAGTGGAATTTACACCTGAAGAGATTCGGAAAGCTGTACAGTTAGGCTTACTTAAAGGGTATAAACATATGAATGTTTCGAATGCTTTTTTAACACCTGATACGCTTGGTTTGTTTATGTCTTATTTGATTAAGAAATTATATGATGAACCAATCCAATTTGTTCTAGATCCAATGGTTGGTTCAGGGAACTTAGTGTATACTGTGTTAAATGATATTGAACAAGATGCTCGGGTCATTGGAGTAGACAATGATAAGTTAAAGTGTGAACTTGCTAGAAACCTTGGAGACTTAATGGATTATGATAATCAAATATTCATGCAAGATACATTATCATTTTTTGCAAATGAAATCGACTTGATTGTGCTTGATTTACCAATTCAAGAAGAAAAAGAAGTGTATTTACCTTATCAAATAATTTCTCATCATTTGGATAGTCTTGCGAGTGAGAAATTTATGTTTGTTGTGATTGAAAATGATTTTTTTGAGCAAAAACAGATGGAAATATTTAAGAAAGAACTTGATGTTAAAGCGCATATGTTTGGTCTGATTAAGTTAAGTGAAACATTGTTTAAGAATGCTGAAAAGAGTATTTTAATTTTACAAAAGAAAGCAAACAAAGAAGATAAGTTAACAGACTTTTTATTAATCAATCTACCTAGTTTTGAAGATCAAGAAGGAATGGAATTAACCATCCAACAAATAGAGTTATGGTTTAAAAAGAGAAAGGAAGAAAAAAATGAAAGTAATAGCTGTTAATGCAGGTAGTTCATCTTTAAAATTTCAATTACTAGAGATGCCTAAAGAAACGATTATATGTAGTGGAGTTGTGGAAAGAATCGGACTGAAAGATTCGATATTTACGATCAAATATGGGGATCAAAGACAAGTTGAAATTATCGATATTGATACACATAAAGTCGCAGTAGAAAAATTACTAGAAAAACTCGTTGATTTCGGTATCGTAAAATCTTTAGAGGATATAGAAGGTGTAGGCCATCGTGTGGTCCATGGAGGAGAAAAATTCAAAGATAGCGTTGCTATTACTGATGAGGTCATTAATGCGATTGATGAAGTAAGTGAGTTGGCTCCTTTACATAATCCAGCAAATTTAACAGGTATTCATGCATTTATGGAGGCGTTGCCAAATGCATTTGAAGTAGCGGTTTTTGATACTGCATTCCATCAAACGATGGATCCAGTATCGTTTATGTATAGTGTACCATATGATTGGTATACAAAATATGGTGTACGTAAATACGGATTTCATGGAACAAGCCATAAATATGTTTCAGAAAGAGCATCTGTGATGTTAGGTAAAGATTCTAAGGACACAAAAATCATTGTTTGTCATATTGGAAATGGTGCGAGTTTATGCGCTGTGAATGGTGGAAGAAGTGTTGATACTTCAATGGGATTCACACCACTTGCGGGAATTTCTATGGGGACAAGAAGTGGGGATATTGATCCAGCAATTATTGAGTTTATTGCCAATAAAGAAGATAAATCGATTAGTGAAGTAATGACAGAATTGAATAAACGTTCTGGATATTTAGGATTAAGTGAACTATCAAGTGATTCTAGAGATTTATGGGAAGCTGTAGAACGTGGAGATGCAAAAAGTATTTTGGCTGTTGAAAAACAAGCGAAAATGATTGCTGATTATATAGGAGCATATTACTTATTACTTGGAGGATGTGATGCGATTTGCTTTACTGCTGGTATTGGTGAAAATGCTGTTGAGACAAGAAAACTGGTGATTGATCGACTTGGAGTACTTGGTATTGAGCTTGATCATGATAAGAATTTAACACGTGGAAAAGAAACGGTTATTTCAACCGATGAGTCAAAAATAAAAGTATTATTGGTTCCTACAAATGAAGAAGTTGTGATTGCTAGAGATACTGTAAGATTAATGAAATAAAGAAATATAAAGAAAAGAAAAAAGTTGCCTTGTAACGTATCATACCAATAAAGCAACCGGTAATGATGT
>DFNN01000125.1 GCA_002376065.1 Caryophanales bacterium UBA3566 | reverse complement strand
CTAACCCAAAATCGAAAATAAATATAGGGTCTAGTATAATATTTAACCCTGCCCCAATCATCATCGTGATCATCGCAATTTTTGGTCGACCTTCTGCGCGTGCTAAGTTGTTCATCACAATAGTAAGAGATAAAGGAACCAATCCTAACAAGATGACCCCTAAATAATCTTTGGCATACTCCACATTTGATTCTGATGCAGCAAATAATACAAGCAGTTCATCTAAAAATATATACCCGACAATCGAAATCAATCCAGCAATCAATAAATCAATTCTTAATGCCGTATTTACTGCGGTTTTCATTGTTTCATAATCTTTTCGTCCAAAAGCTCTCGAGAAGACACTAGCACTTCCTATACCAATCATAATACCCACTGCGGTGATGACAATTTGTACAGGAAATGCAAGCGTCAATGCGCCAAGTGCTATTTGTCCAGCGCCTTTTGATACAAAAAAAGCATCGATTAAATTATATAGTGCATTCACCATCATTCCTAAAGTTGCGGGAATGCTTAATGTAATCAATAATCTTTTGATGTTCATATTTTCTAGCATATCAC
Organism: Caryophanales bacterium UBA3566; assembly: GCA_002376065.1. Taxonomy (GTDB): domain Bacteria; phylum Bacillota_I; class Bacilli_A; order Izemoplasmatales; family Izemoplasmataceae; genus UBA3566. The sequence continues at coordinate 18,415 of DFNN01000125.1, read as the reverse complement.
TACTCTTTTGATTCATAAAAAACCACATCCATTCTCTAAATATTATAGAGTAAGGATATGGTTTTTACAAGTTTATAGCATCACTTAATTTGAAGACAATTCTTCAATATATTGATACATTTTTTCTCTTTCTTTGATATATGCTTTAATGTATTGTGTTGCTTCTTTGTATCTTGATGTAGCGATACATATACCAGTAATATCTATGACAAAATCATGAAACAAATCGAGGTTATGTGTTTTTTTAGCATAAGGAATCGCTACATCTTTTATATACTCTTTTTGTTCTTCGATTTCCTTTAATCGCATCAAGCGAAATTTAATGATGATAGTCATATGTTCTTTTGCAATTGCTTGTTCATTGATTAGCTTCGCAATTGCATCTTTTTCTTTTTCGTCATCAGTCATCTGATACTCTAAGAATAGCGCATCAACATAAAAAACACTATCTTGCTTTATCAAACTCAAATATTCTTTAGCCAATTGTTCTTTTGAAAGTCTTACATTTGTTTTTGCTGATATTAAATAGTATTTGTCTAACAACGTTTTATGAAATTTTACTGACTGTAATGTTTTCAATTCTTCATCTGCTGCATTAACATCCTCTTTAAAAAGATGGTTAATTTTAATCAAATTAAGCTTGTCTATTCGATATCGATTATGGTGTTTTTGCAATAATCTCTCTGCTTCGTACATAAATTTTATTGAACTATTTTTTATTCCTAAATACTGTTTAATTTCAAACATTTTTTTGTTTTCTAAAGCAGTTAGATACTCATTTTCTTGAACAATACCAATTGAAATATCGAACAACTCATAAGCGAAAAGATATTCCTTCCTTGTTATATAAAAGTATCCCGCAAACACCAAAAAAGCTTGTAGATCTAAATCATTCATATTTGCGATTGATTCTTCTAACATTAATACTAATGGAACAGCTTTTTCATCTGAGTGAAAAACAAGATAACATAATTTGACCAAATTGATCGTTAAATTGTGTTCAATACTCTTTACTTCTTGAAAAATTTTGTCTAATTCTTTTGCATCATGATAATAAAAGGCTCTTATTGCCTTCATTAAATACTGCTCATCTTCAATATTGATTTGAAATATTCTTGGATCAACATCAAGTCGATGCATAATTTCTCTGACCAACATTTTGTTCTCTTCTGCCTTATTATTTTCAATTTTAGACAGATAACTAACACTACAAATACCTTGGGCAACCCAACCTTGTTTTTGTTTGAGTTCAAGTCGTCTTCTTTTCAAATGACTCCCTAAATTTTTATCCCGTTTCTCATCTTTTTTTCTCTTTTTAAGAGATTTTTTCACATTAATCATGTTGTATTCCTTCCTCTAGTAATTTTGGTAAGTCTATCATATAATAAATAGACTTAAAAGGTAATAAAAAAATGTTGAAAAAAACAACAGTTTTTTTCACTTACATAACTGGTGAATTCCAAGGGAAAATCCATAAATCAGAGGAAAACCTCTTTATCAATACTTAGATATGGGGGTATCTACATAATTCTTTTAATTTGCATTGATCACAATTTGGTCTTTTCGCTGTACAGTGATAACGACCAAAAAAAATCATTTTATGATGGGTATCGCTCCAACGATTCATTGGAATTTTACGCATCAATTTCTCTTCTACCTTTAATACTGAATCATTTAAATACGCAAGTTTTAAACGTTTCGATACACGTTCAACATGTGTATCAACCGCAATCCTTGGTACATCAAACCACACACTGAGAACAACATTCGCTGTTTTGCGTCCAACACCTGGCAATTTCTCTAATTCTACTTGAGAAGAAGGAACTTCTCCATTGTATTCTTCAAGTAACATCATAGCCATAGTTTTTAAGTTTTTCGCTTTGTTTCGAAACAAACCAATTGTTCTAAGGTCTTGCTCTAAAACAGCCAAATCTGCATTCGCAAAATCACTAGGTGTTCGATATTTTTTAAACAATGATTTTGTTAGTTTATTCACAGACTCATCTGTTGTTTGTGCACTCAGCATCACCGCAACAAGCAATTCAAAGCCATTGTTGTGAACTAGTTCGCACTGAGCACTTGGAAACATCTCATCAAGTACATCTAAAATGGTTTCTACTCTTCCCATATTTTCTTCAAATCCTTCACATTAATCTTCGTTTTCGGTTTGACTTTTTTATGGTCTGTTTTTAGTAAAATACCATCGACATAGTTGATTGATTTTCGGTTTGCTTTTACTGCTTTAAATAAAGCTTCTTTGATTTGATCTTTTGTATAATGCTCTTCTTCTATCCACTTAGTAATAATTTGAATATCTAGTGGTGATAAAATCTTTTGAAACTCATCTTCAAACAGTGAAATCAACTCATGTTCATTCGTATGTTCTTTTTGTTCAAAATCTTCTTTTAAAATTCTTAATATAATGTGATCTAAATCGAATGTTTCTGTTTCTTTTCCACGAGCATCTTTTGCTAGTTTAATTTTTACAAAGCCACGGTCCATTAAATTGTTTAATCGTTTAGAGGTCGTTTGTGGTGAAATCGAAAGCATTTCAGATAATTGTTTGGGGTTGATAAAGTTGATGTTCTTATTCAATAAGTATGACAACTTAATAATAATAACCGCATCAGTTTCATCTAGACCCAATTTATTATAATTGTTTAACACTAACTCCGTAAAATCAACAATGTTATTTCTGATTAAACGTTTCATTTCATTAATATCCACCAAATCACCTCTTAAATACTAAAATTTAATTGAACGGATCGCAAGTTTTTTCAGTGCTCGCTCAGCCGCGTGCTGCTCTGCTTCTTTTTTACTTTTCCCGATTCCTTCACCCATTAATATGTCATCCATGTAAACTCTCATTGTGAATGTTTTATTATGGGAGGGACCTTCTTCACTAATCAATCGATATTCGAGTTGTCGTTTATCTGATTGAACCAGTTCCTGTAGATAAGATTTATAGTCGACAAAGTCTTCATCTCTTTCCTCTTCTACAAGTGGTACAACCACTAAATTAAATACTTTTAATGTTTCTTCTAATCCTTTATCTAAATATATTGCGCCAATAAATGCTTCAAAAGCATCAGCTTGAATCGCAACACGATCGCGACCACCATTTTTTTCTTCTCCTTTTCCAAGAAGAAGGTATTCTTTTAAATTGCATGCTTTCGCATACTCAACAAGCGCACTTTCACAGACGTTTTTCGCTCTTGTCTTGGTTAAATCACCTTCATGAAATTTCGGATTACGTTTGTATAAGTAATCACCCATTAATAAATCCAATACTGCATCACCAATAAATTCTAAACGTTCATTACTCTCTGTTTGATGTTCATTCGCATAAGATGAATGGGTTAATGCAGTTTCTAATAATTTTTTATCTTCAAAATCAAGGCCGAAGAATGCTTCTAATTTACTCATCTTTAACATCCCTCTTTATCGTCTCTTCAACTTTATTGATCACATCTTCATAAACTACGTTACGTGCTTGGCGAATTGCATTATAAAATCCAATACTTTTTGAAGATCCTTGTGCCTTCACTACAACACCACGTAATCCATAAATCATAGCCCCCCCTATTTCTTCAGGAGCCATCTTTTTCTTAAAGTTTTTGAGGTTTTTTGCACTTAGTAATAACCCTATTTTTCCGAAAAACCCTTTGCTTAATTCTTGCTTCAAAATCATACCCATACCCTTTGCGGTACCTTCAATAGTTTTCATCGCAATGTTCGTTGTAAATCCATCACTTATGATGATATCACAAGGGGGATTTAAAATTGTTTTTGGCTCAACATTACCAACAAAATTCAAGATTGGGTCATCTTTAAATAGTTCGAAAACTTCTTTATCTAAATCTCGCCCTTTGCCAGCTTCAGTCCCAATATTTAAAAGACCAATAGTTGGTTTGTTGATTTTCAAGACCTTTTCAGCGTATATGTGGGCAAATAACGCTTGATGTCTCATGTATTCTGCTTTGATTTCTAAATTCCCACCTGCATCAAGGAGAATTGTCTGTGTTCCTTTTACATTTGGAATTAACGGTGCAATAGCTGTTCGTTTCATACTTTTTAAACGACCAACTAAAATGTGTGCACCTGCAATCAATGCTTGTGTTGCTCCACTACTTACTACAGCGTCTGTATCCCCACTACGTACACTGCTTAATGCTAATGCCATCGAGCTTTTGCGATTTGAACGGATTGCACTGATTGGGTCTTTTTCACCCATATCAATTGTACCCTCGCTTTCAACAATTGTGATACGTTCATCATTTGTTAAATACGGTTCAATCACACTTTTTTCTCCGAAGAGAACGACCTCAATGTCATCTAACATGCTAATGGCTTTCATTGCTCCTTCAACTTGTTCTTTCGGAGCAAAATCACCACCCATAGCATCTACTGCAATTTTGATCATATTTATCACCTCGTTATGTGTTATTCATTATACCATAGTTCATCATATTTTTGAGCATCAATCTCTTGTTTTATTTTCTGAATTAAATCCTCATATCGAGACTGATCTCGTTCATGTTCATTGACAATTTCTTTCGCATCTTCTTTTGCTTTTAAGAAAATATGAAAATCTTCTACAATTGATGCATGTCCAAATGATAAAACGCCACTTTGTTTTGATCCAAAAAACTGACCAGGACCACGCATTTCTAAATCTTTTTCACTTAAGTAAAAGCCATCGTTGCTTTCTTCTAACACTCTTAAACGCTCCATTGATTCGTTATTTTGAACAATCAGTAAAGCGTAACTTTCTGCGTCTCCACGGCCAACTCGACCTCTTAATTGATGAAGTTGAGATAACCCGAAATGATCACTATCAAAAACGACCATCATTGATGCATTGGCATTATCAACACCCACTTCAATCACAGTGGTCGAAACCAAAATATCAATTTCTTGATCATAAAACATCTGCATCAAACGTTCTTTTTCTTCCGTCTCAACTTTTCCATGAACAAGTCCAACACGATATTGTTTAAACACTTTTTTTAATTGTTGATATACATCTTGTGCATTCGCTTTCTCCTGATTGACCGTTGATTCTAATATTAAAGGAGTCACCACATAAACTTGATGTTTTTTGTTTAGTTCTTGTTCGATCAAATTATAAACCATTAGTAAATCTTCTTTATTAAATAATTTTGTGTGAACTGCTCTTCTATTTGCTGGTTTTTGTTTAATCGTCGTGAGGTCCATATCTCCAAACACACTAATAGCCAAGGTTCTTGGGATTGGTGTTGCACTCATATAAAGAACATCTGGGTATTGTCCTTTATTGCGTAATAATTGACGTTGATTTACGCCAAATCTATGTTGTTCATCTGTAATAATGAGCCCTAGGTTTTTATAGACAATATCTTCACTGAACAGTGCATGTGTTCCAATCACAAACACCTTGTTGTTTGTTTTTAAGGCTTTTTTTATCATTTCTCGATCACTTTTCGAAGTGTTTCCAGTTAGCAAAAATAATGTAACATCAAACATTTTAAAATAGCGTTTTGCTTTTTCAAAATGTTGCTTTGCCAGTAAAGCAGTAGGTGCCATCAGTGCAACTTGATGTTCACTAGTTATTACCCCCATAACAAGAATAAAAGCAACAATTGTTTTTCCACTTCCTGTATCACCTTGAAGTAATCGGTTCATCATTTTAGGGGATTTTATATCTTTAAAAAGTTCATTTGTTGCCTGCTTTTGATCACTTGTTAACGAAAATGGAAGTGTTTTGATAAATGCTTTCACAATATCTATATCATATTTTTTCTGATATTTTTCATTGACAGGTTGAAGTTGCTTAATATATGTAATTTGTAAAGCGAAAAAAAGCAACTCTTCATATTTTAATCTTCGTTTGACTTGAATTAAGTCCCCTTTATGTTTTGGGTTATGTACTCTAGTTAGCAATTCGCTCTTTGTATACAGTTGATATTTTTTTATAAAACGATTAGGAATATATTCCTTCATCAAATATCCATATAGCTCTACAGCTGATAGACAATACTTTTGCATTTGTTTGTCACCAACTTTGTCTACATTATAAATAGGTTCAACAGAATTGGCGAAATTCTTTTTCAATTTTAACGTTGTTGCTGTAAAACGTTTTATTGATCGCTCTAATTTACCAGTGATCACGATCATCGCTTTGACATCTAAAATATTGGTTAAATATTCACGATTAAAAATCACCATATTATATGGTATATCTTCAATTATTATGTCACAACTAAGTTTCGTTAAATTTTTTCTAATATATGCTACCTTAGGTTTTTTAACTACTTGTGCTAACAATGTTACTTTTTCTTCATCTTCAGCATCTTTTAAATTGGTCAATTCAAAGACTTCATAACGGGCAGGATATTGATTAATCAAATCAAAACAATCGTAAATTCCATTACGATTTAATTTGTCTTTCGTTTTTTTCCCGATTCCTTTAATTTCACTTAATGAGCTCACGTTAATCACCTAATCTCATTATATAGAAAAAAAGAGTATATTTCTATACTCTTTTACTCAACTGCAAGAATGAATGAATAAATCTCTTGTTCTCCCTTAATGGTTTCTACTTCAACGCTAGGGAAATGTGCATCTAAATATAACAACACTTTTTCAAGTTCATTTTCTGAAACATCTTTACCATACATTACTGTAACAATCTCACTATCATCATCAATGAGTGAAGACGCTAGCTTTGTGACTGCATCAGTACGTTCTATTTCTGATACAACGATATCGCCATTGGCAATCCCAATGTATTCACCTTTTTTAATTTTAATTTTATTGACTTCTGTATCACGAACTGCATATGTTACTTCACCAGTTTTTACATGTTCAATCAGTTCAATCATTTCATCAATGTTGTCTTCAAGTTCTTGATTCGCATCAAACATAGTAAGTGATGCATATCCTTGCGCAATTGTTTTTGCTGGCAACACTGTAATGCTTCGATCTTCAATATATTTCGCTGCTGTTTCTGCACTCAACATTACGTTTCCGTTATTCGGGATAATAATGATATGGTCAGCATTCATTGCTTCAACTGCTTGAATAAAGTCTTCTGTTGATGGATTCATTGTTTGTCCACCATCAATGATACATGAAACACCCATTTCTTTGAACGTTTCGTGTAATCCACTACCATTCACGACAGTAATGATTCCATATTTAGAATGCTCAGTTCCAGCAAACGCTGCATGATCATGACCACAGTCATGTCCTTCACCTGCTGTATGTAATAATGTTTCACTATGTTGTAAACTCATATTTTCAATTTTCAATGTTGCAAAGTTTCCATATTGTTGTCCGAAGTTTAATACATCTCCTGGAGTTTGTGTATGAATATGTACTTTACAAATTTCTTCATCATTCACTACAACAATACTATCTCCAAAACGAGATAAACGTTTGATAAATTTATCACGATTGAACTTAGCAGCTTCACTTAACTGAACAATAAACTCTGTACAATATCCGAAGTTTGTATCTCCTTCATAAGTCCCAATTTCATTACTAACACTTTGTACTGTATTGAATTTAGAATCTTCTAAGATATCTCCTTCAAGAGCATTGATGATTCCTTCGATGATCACGATAAATCCTGCGCCACCACTATCGACAACACCTGCTTCTTTTAATACAGGTAATAAATCTGGTGTGCGTTTCAATGATTCATATGCTTCTTGAATATATATTTTCATTGCATCTAATAAACTAGTATCTACGTTAATCATTTCCATAGTCGTATCAGCCGCTTCTCTAGCAACTGTTAAGATTGTTCCTTCAACTGGATTGATAACTGCTCCATAGGCTTGTTTGACACCTTGTAGCATGCCTTTCATAAAGTCAACTGGACTAGCAGTTGTTAAATCTTTGAATGTTTTCGCAAAACCACTAAATAATTGTGATAGTATCACACCACTATTTCCACGTGCACCCATTAATAGCCCACGTGATAATGTTTTCGCTACTTTATCTACAGATTCATCTGCTAAATCACTAATTGCTTTTACTCCTGACATCATAGTAGACTGCATATTGCTACCTGTATCTCCATCAGGTACAGGAAAGACGTTTAATTCATTAATACGTTGATGATCATTTCGAAGTGCAATCGTTCCGTTTGTAATTAAGACTTTAAATAAATTACCGTCGATTACATTAGAATTCATATTCTGTTCCTCCATTTTTAATAGTATATTTTAATTGGATTATTATTTTATTTTAGACTTTTCCTATTTTATCATACTACTTTTCAAAATGCAACTATTAAGAAATGGCGCGCTTTACCTCGATTTTCATATGAGTTTCCACTCATACTTTGCCATCCAAAGCAAATATCTTATTATTGCCTTAATTACGCTTTCATTTGACATCACTAAAAGGTGCACGTTATAATATACAAGTAGTATTTTATTTTTCAAACTTAACAAAAAGCAAATAAACACTACAGCATCCAAATATTTTTGTATTTTTACTTGATTTTTGGTTTTTTTGTGGTAAAATTAAAAATGCTGGAAATCCTAAAATGATCGGAGGAAATAGACATGGCAAGAAAATGTTATATTACTGGAAAAGCAGGTTTATCTGGAAATTCTCGTTCGTTCTCGATGAATGCTTCTAAGAAAAAATGGAAAGCAAACCTTCAAAAAGTGAGAATCATTGACGAAGATGGACAAGTGAAACGCGTATATGTATCAACAAGAGCTTTAAAAAGTGGGCTTGTAAAACGCGCATAGTTCGAAGAAATGTTACTATTAAGCCGATAGTATCGGCTTTTTTTATGACTTTATTCTAGAAACTTAGATCAAAATAAATCTCCCTCTTTCTTTATGAAAAAGCACTCAAACGAGTGCTTTTTTCATTGGTTACTATTTATGTACGCCAAAATCGCTTCTTTGATGTATGTTGCACCACCAACCACAATGTCTTCGTAATACTTCTTAAATCGTTCATCCTCCACATACATATTCGCTAGTCCTTCATGTGCATCTTTCGAATACTCTTTCCAATAATACATCAACCATTTGTGGTGCATTTTGCCCAACATTATTCCCTGATTCGAATTCGGACTCAATTGATTTTCAACTGAGATTTTTAACATTTCATTGATGGCTGCATTCAATGATTCAACATCTTGATATTGTTCTTTTGAAAGTGCCATAAACAATTTGTTTGAATCAGTCAGACTCTTTTCACCGTATTTTGTTTTTACTTCTTCGCCAAATTGTTGATTATTTTGATCAATCAACGATTTCTTAAATTGATCAAACACGCTTTTTTCTGTCATTTTTTTCTCCTTATTGATGATTTTTTCAACTGTGAAAATGATCTTATTTTTACGCTGAACTTCAGATTTTATTTTTTTCAAAGATACGCTTAGGACATCTTCATATGACTGATGATCAAGTACAATATCTTTAATATCTTCTATCGATAGATCTAGTTCCTTTAGTAACCGAATCATATACAATCTTACAATCTCTTTTTCGTCGTACAATCGATAGTTCCCTTCTGATCTTTTTGGTTCTAACAATCCCTTACTTTCATAATACCGAATACTTCTTTTGCTTAGTCCACTTAAGTTTGATATTTCATCTATTTTTAACAAGTTATCACCTCTTATTTTAGTATAAACCTTTACGTTACGTGAATGTCAAGAAAAAAAAGAAAAACGTCCTAAGACGTTAATCATTTGCGTGTATAACAAGCAATAATCCATCTTCAAATGAAACAATTCCTGAACCTTGATTAGAAATACATAAAGGATCAAATCTAGTGAGAAGATCTTTTTTTAAAGGATAATAAAAATCTTTTAAATGTAAGTTTTTCACATCTTCAATTGCAAAAAAAGAAATATACTCATACGCGTTTTCAATTTCATATGTCCCTGGACTTAACACATACATTTTATGGAACTCATCCACTTGGATGATGTTCCCTTTTTTTAACAAAAGCATATTCGCATAGGTATGATCAAATCTTGTTCCAATTCCACCATATATGATAATTTTATCTGGTCGATAATTTAATGCCATATCAAGTGCCAAAGCAGTATCTGTCTCATCCTTTTTTACTTCATGGATTTGGACCGCTTCTGCATATTTCGCAATTAATTGTTTCTCTGTTTCATTAACAGAATCAAAATCACCTACTGCACGGTCCATCGCAATTCTATTCTTAGCGAGCATATAGGCGCCTTTTTCAACACCAATAATCACTTCTCCCGCTTCACTATGATACATATCAATCAAACCTTGACTAGAAGGACTCACAAAGATTTTTACAATCATCGTAAGGAATCTACTTTCCCATTTGGATGATCACTCTTAAAAACGTAAGACCCGGCAATCAATACATCCGCTCCCGCTTTTTTACAAAAAACCGCAGTTTCTTTATTGATTCCTCCATCAACGGCTATTAGAAAAGATAGCCCTTCTTTTTTTCTAATGCGTGAAAGTTCTTCTATTTTTAAAACACTGTTCATCATAAATTCTTGTCCACCAAAGCCAGGTTCAACACTCATCACCAATACTTGATCAATTTTTGATAGGTATGGCGCAATCGATTCAACTGATGTGGCTGGTTTAATCGATACTCCAACCTTTACATTTAATTCATGTAAATGTTCAATCATCTGCATTGGATCCTTTACAGTTTCAATATGAAAAGTAATACGGTCACTTCCTGCATCCACAAACTCTTTTGCATATTTCATCGGATCACTAATCATCAAATGTGTATCAAAGACTTGCGATGTATATGGACGAAGACCTTTAACAACCACTGGTCCAATCGACATGTTTGGTACAAAATGTCCATCCATCACATCAACATGGAGCCATTCAGCACTACTGACTTTTTCAATAGATTCCGACAAATTACCAAAATTTGCCGATAAAATAGATGGGGCTATTATCATCAAATCACCTCTGTTTTTTATGTTCTTTTACGATGTTCATAATATACAAATAATCATCATATCTCGCTGGTAATATATTTCCTTTTGATACTGCTTCTTTCACCACACACTTTGGTTCGTTAATATGTTTACATTCACGGAATTTACACTGTGACGATAAGGCGAAAAAATCAACAAAACAATGCGCCACTTCATCTTCATTTATATGTGAAAAATCAAGTTTAGAAAACCCTGGAGTATCGGCAATCAATCCACCAAACAAAGGAATCAGTTCCGTATGTCTCGTTGTATGTTTTCCTCTTCCTAAGGCTTTTGAAATTTCATTTGTTTTGATATCTAGCGATGCATCAAGAGCATTTAATATACTAGACTTACCAGCCCCAGTTTGGCCAGCAAAGACACTTACTTTATCACGAAAAACATCTGGCAATTGATCAATCCCAATTTGCATTTTCGCACTCACATAATACACGTCATAAAACGTTTCATAATAGGTCATTGCTTGTTTTAATTCCAGGAGTTCTTTTTCTGTCAATAAATCAATTTTATTGATCACAATGACTGGCAAAATATCTTCATGTTCGATCAATAATAAAAATTGATCTAATAACGTAAATTGAAAATCTGGTGCCTTTGAACTTTGTATTAAGATTGCCTGGTCCACATTTGAAATGGGTGGTCTTAACAAACTATTTTCTCGTTCTTTAATGGTCATAATAAAATCTTCATCATACGTTACAAAATCACCAACTTTTGGACTTTCGTTGGTGTGTCTAAATAACCCTCTAGCTTTTAAGTTTAGGATGCTTTGATCTGTTTCATTCATCACAGTATACAAACCACCAGTTAATTTAATAATACGACCGTTTTTCAAATGGACCTCCTAATGAACTTTATCTCTATATTTATTATAACAAATAATTAAGAAAACGCAGCAACATAGACGAAAAACTTTTTTCAACAAAAAAAGGCTATTAGCCTTTTATTTGTTTTTTACTAAACGCCATTTTCACATCTTGATAGAAAATCGCTTCTGACTGTTTCACATATGGTTGTACATAAAGTGCCAATAAACCTAGCGTTAAAATAGTCAAAAAATACCATCCAATAAATGATAAATGCAACATAAACAGTTTTGCTTTATAACCGCTCATCATCTCTCTACTTAAGGTAATAGCGTCTGTTCCAAATACATCATAATCTTGATCCTGTAAGATATAAGGAACCATCGCGTAAGAAATCGCCTTTATTATTCCAGGGATAATAAGCAACAAACTCCATAAAAAGATAAACAACTTTTGCAACAACAAAACAAGAACATGATCAAAATAATGATCACGAAAACCTTCAAACATTACATCAACGTCAGGCTCATCATTTTGTGCCAAGATAGTATGAAATTTCGCATACCCAATATAAACTGGTAATACAAATACCCAAGCCAAACCAATACTTAAACTTGTTGCGGCATATGACAACGCCAAAACAATCAATAAAGCCAAAATTGCAATTCCATATTTCCCTTGTAAATTTACTTTCGCAGAACTTTTAATCATTGAGTTTCTCATAGCCCATCACTCTCCTTTATTTTTTTACTTCTTAACTGCCCACAAGCCGCATCAATATCTCCGCCTTTTTCTTTTCTTAAAGTAGCGGTGATTCCACGATTCAACAATCGTTGGTGAAAATGATTCGCTCTTACTTCATTACTTCCATTATAAGAAAATTCTTCTACTTTATTGTAACGTATTAAATTCACATAACAGTTGATTCCCCTAAGCAAGTCTGATAACTGATCTGCATGTGATAACTCATCATTCACATGATCTAATAAAATATACTCAAAAGTCACTCGACGATTCGTATGTTCAATGTAATACTTCACTGCATCAATCAACATTCTTAAAGGATATGTATCATTGATTTTCATCAAATCACTTCTCAATCGATCATTTGGAGCATGCAAACTAATTGCCAAATTCACTTGTTTATCTTGATGTGCGAATGCTTTGATTTTCGGCACTATACCGCTTGTAGATATGGTAATATGTCGAGCACCAATCTCAAGTCCGTAAGGATCATTGATGATATCAACAAACCTCATTGTCTCTTCATAATTATCAAAAGGTTCTCCGATTCCCATCACCACTACATGACTGATACGCTCTTGAATTTTTTCTTCCACCGCAAGAATTTGAGAAACAATTTCACTCGCTTTTAAATCACGTTTTTTCTTTTGTAAACCAGAAGCACAAAATGAACACCCTATATTACATCCAAGTTGTGTTGTAACACAAACACTATTACCATAATTATGTCTCATCAATACAGTTTCTATAATATTATTATCCGCGAGTGTAAATAAAAATTTCATTGTACCATCACTTGCTGTTTGAACAAACTGATCTTTAAAAGAAGAAATATTCATGTTTTCCTCTAAAAAAGCGCGAAGATTTTTGCTTAAATTACTCATCTCACTAAACTGCATCACTTGCTTCTTATATATCCACTCAAATATTTGTCTCGCATTAAATTTTTTAAACTTTTTCGCAACCAAATATTCTTCTAATTCTGTTAATGTAAAATCTAATATATCCATTTTTTATCACCAAAAATATTATAACATAATTTAGATTTTTGTCACTCAAAAGGTAAAAAACTATTTTTATATTGACAATAGTGTATAACATACAGTATAATGAAATTGAGGTGATATCATGGACAAAGAAAAACTATTAAAGAACCTATATGCTGAGCTAAAAAAGGGCTCTATCGTCCTCGTTGTTCTAGCCAAACTACACAACCAACATTATGGATACTCTCTAGTTCAAACACTTACAGATGACAATTTTGCGATTGATCAGAACACATTATATCCATTATTACGGAGACTTGAAGAACAAGGATTGCTCAATTCATCATGGGAAGTAGTAGAACCCAGACCAAGAAAATACTATGAGATTAGTCCTCTTGGAAAAGAAGTTTACCAATCATTAAAGGAAACCTATTTAAAAAATACCAACATCATCAATAATTTAATAAAGGAGCATTGATATGAAACTAGTAGAAAGATACTTATATCAAGTAGAAAAATATTTGCCGAAAAAAACTCGTAACGAAATCACAAATGAATTAAAAAGTTTAATTTTAGAACAACTAGATGACCAACAAATAGACTTAGATGATGATATCAAAGTTGCAGGTGTCCTAAAAGACTTTGGAGACCCAAGAATAGTTGCCTCATCGTATACAAGACAAGATGGTGTTATCATCAAAGAACTAGTCCCTCTTTTCTATTTCATTATGCGTATCATAATTTACACTTTACCAATCACGTTACTGTTTGTCTCAATGATTGATTACTTTAGCAGTAATGATACCTATTCCGTCCTTGATTTATTCCTATCAATGCTTTACAGCATACCGAATATTCTCATGGCACTCATGGCAAGCATCGGAATTTTATTTGTAGTGTTTTCCAGTATTTCTCTTGGTATTTCAAATGAAGAACTCACAGAGATCAAGTGGCCTGAATTCGATCCATTGAAATTGCCAAAGATACCAACCAGCATCTATAAAATATCTCTATTCGAAGTATTCTTTACCATTCTCGCTAGTATTTTATTCTTATATGTTCTCAACTACCAACAAGGAATCATAGCGATTTACTTTGAAGATACCAGATATCCATTACTTAATGACAACTTTAACCAAATACTACTTTTCATTAACATCGGCGTTGTTTTCCAAATCATCATCTCAATATTTCACCTTTATTTAAGACAAAAAACATTCATCACAAAAACAATGGAATATATTCACTCAATATACTCTGCTGTGATTCTATTTGTTTTAGCTTCAACACCAATTTTCAACGAGACGATTATTGACGGATATGACCTATCCATCGTACCTAGAATCTTTACGATTTTAATGATTATTGGTGGAATTGCCGCTATCATCGGAGGAACTGTTGAATTTATTAAAATGTTTGTTTTTATTAAGCGCGAAAAAATATAAAAAAAAGGCCAATGGCCTTTTTTTAATACTCTTCTTTCATATCTGGTAAGAACGGAACTATCGCCAACGCAATAAATCCTATCGCAATTTGTGCTAAATTTCCTGGTACACCACCAATAGCCGCAAACCCAACACCTAATATAAGCGCCTCATAAACAAAATACAGCACCAACATTACTACAGATCCTAACAGTATCGCTACGACTCTTCTAGCATGGACATATTTACCAAACAAATGACTTTGCCCAACAAGCCCAATAACTCCACCCATTAAAAACCTCACAACAAGTGTTCCTGGTGCCCATAAATACCAAGCACTAAACAAATCAAACATTGCCATTCCAACACCGCCTGAAATTGCACCATACTTTGGTCCATACTTCAGCGCAATACTAAACATCGCAATATTTCCTAAATGAATCAATCCACCCATCACTCCAGGAGTTGGAATTTGGATGAAATAAGTAGACACAAAAACAACCGCAATAAATAAACCAGTAAAGATAATATTACTTACTCTCTCGTCTCTCATAAAAAAACTCCTTTTCATCTGTCCTTAACTATATTATAATTGTAATGTGTACTCTTATAAATACACAGAATAACTTATTTTGAGGTGTACAGATGAAAAACAACGAAGATACTCTTTCCAAACAAATTTACCAAGAATTTAAGCAAAACATTGAACTACATCATTACTTAGTAGGCCAAAAGTTACCATCGATTCGAACCCTCGCATCAAAAAGAAAAATAAGCACAACAACTGTGCTTACTGCTTACAATCAACTTGTACTTGAAGGATATGTGAAAAGTGTAGAACGCAGTGGATATATTGTAAAACCACTCCCAACTATACCAACAACATCTAATCCAACAAGTGCTTTTACCCATGACTTTTCTCCTGGAAAAAACAAAACCCTTGATGAAGAACTTTTTGATGTAAAAACGATGAAGTCTATGACCAATAAAGTCTACAACTATCATCAACATGATTTACTTTCTCCCGCTGATCCTTTTGGAGAAGAAATGTTGCGAGACCAAATTCAAAAATATGTCTTAAAAGAGCGTGGGGTTACTTGCCATAAAGATCAAATCATCATTGCACCAGGAGTACAATTTTTACTTGAAATTCTTCTTTCTATTGTTAAAAAAAGCACCCTCTTAACAACCCCAAATGAATTTCAAAAGGCAATGACCATTTTTCAAAAACATCAGATAAAAATTCATCATACGAAAACCTTTAAAGAAATGCCGAAATATGACTTTTTATATATTTCTCCATCAAATGTTTATCCCACTGGAGAAGTCATCCAAATGGATGACCGCATCAACATCATCAATTGGGCAAATGAAAATGACGCGTACATCATTGAAGATGACTATAATTACTTTATGCGTTATAACGCATTTAGTGTTCCCTCAATACACTCACTAGACCATCAAGAACGTGTCATCTATATCGGTTCTTTTTCAAAAGTATTGTTTCCTGGTTTGAAAATTAGTTTTATGGTCTTACCTATACACCTAATCAAAAAAGCCGAACAATCCATGAAATATCATACCCAAGGTGTATCAAAAATAGACCAACTCGCAATGGCACATTTTATGAGTGAAGGTCTATTTTATCGACATACAAAAAAACTTTTTAGTTCCTACAAAGAAAAAAACAGTGTTTTGATGAAAACAATTAAGCAACTACAAATAGAACAATTATGTAAAGTAACCAGCACTACATCTAACCTTCATATTGTCCTTACCTTCTATGATAAAAAAGATAAAGATCTATTCATCAATCAATGTAATGTACATGATTACAACTATCAAGAAACACACCAAGAAAATACCATTATCTTTCCTTATGAAGGAATAAAAAACGAAGAAATGTATGCTGTTTTTAGCGCTTTATTCACTTTTAACAAATAAAAACAACTTTATACTAGTGAAACAGTATAAAGTTGTTTTTTTATCTTAATGTCGCAGACAATTTATCTTCTAAAATCGTAATAATCTCTTGCATTAAAACATCAACATCTTTTGAGTCCATCGTTTTCTTAGGATCATTAAAGAATAGACGAACTCCCATCGATTTTTTTCCTTCTTCAATATGTTCACCTTGATAAACATCAAAGATAACTACTTCTTCAAGCAATCTCTTACCAGCTTTTTTCACATAGCTAATGACTTCACTAGATAAGACTTCCTGATCAATGACAATCGCAATATCACGTTCTATTACAGGTGTTTTTGTGATCTCTTTGTATTTTTTTAAGACTCTTCTTGATTGATACAAGGCATCGATATCCAGTTCAAACACAAAAACATCTTCTAAATCGTGTTTTTGGGCAAACGCTGGGTGTAATTTCCCAAGAAATCCATAGCTTTGATGGAAATCTTTGATCACCGCAGTTTGATTTGGATGTAATTCATCGAGTTCATCATATGGTGCAAATTCCAAATGAGATAACGATAGATGATCAAACAAGTTTTCTAACAACCCTTTGACGGTATAAAAATCAATTTGTATTTCCTCACTTTGCCATGAAGAACCAATATGTGAACCCATCAATAAACCTGAGAGTTTTTGTTCTTCTTTTTCTTTATATACATGACCTATCTCAAACAATTCCACATTCACTTGTTTTCTCGCTGTATTATATTTTGCGACATCAATTAATCCCATCAATAAGGACTGACGAAGCACTTCTTTATCAACACTCATCGGATATTTTAAATGCGTTAAAGGACTAGGTGATGAAACAAATAAAGTTGCTTCATTTTCTTTTCTTAATGAGTAAGTAATTACTTCATTTAATCCAATTGCACTGAGATGTGTTTCGATATCTTTGATGAATTGTTGTTTCTCTGTATACCCACCAACTGTATCAACACTAGGCAATGTCTCAGGTATAAGATCATAACCTAAAATACGTCCAACTTCCTCAACCAAATCTTGATCATGTGTAACATCACTTCTTCTTGTTGGAACATAAACCACGGTATGATTTGCTTTTTCTTCATATTGAAAATGTAATCTACTTAGTGTATCATTGATTTCTTCTTTGGTATAACTAGTCCCTAATATCTGATTAATTTTACCATCTTCTAACATAATTGTATGATCACTCATATCACCAGTTTCAACAAACTGAATCCCTTTTCTAACTGATGCATTCGCATATTTCACAAACAACTCACTCGCACGCTCTAAAGCCAACTTTGTACGCGCAATATCGACGCCTTTCTCATAACGTTGTGATGCTTCACTACGAAGATCTAAACGTCCTGCTGTTTTACGAATCGTTGTCGGATCAAAGACAGCACTTTCAAGTAAAATAGATGAAGTAGAAGCTCCTACTTCTGTAGATGCTCCACCCATCACACCACCGAGTGCGACTGCTTCTTTTCCATTGGTGATGACGATATCTGTTTCTAATAATTTGCGATTTTGGTCATCCAATGTCA
>DFNN01000071.1 GCA_002376065.1 Caryophanales bacterium UBA3566 | reverse complement strand
TGGTGGGGTATTGTCATCATCAACTGGACAGCAGTTATCATTGCTATAATATATACAAATTATCAATTAAATAAAGTGGAAAAGAAAAGAAGTGAACCTGCATAGGTTCACTTCTTACTATCTTCTAACAATTCTTCTAATTTTTCCATTTCATATTTGGTTAAATGTCGATATTTACCACTAGGTATATCTAGTTCAATATGCATAATACGAATTCTTTTTAAAGCTACAACATGATATCCAAATACGTTAACCATTCTCCTAATCTGTCTGTTCATTCCTTCAGTTAAGGTAATCTTAAAACTAAACTCATCCACTCGTTTAGTTTTACAAGGCTTTGTCATTGTATTTAATATCTCAACACCTTGTTCTAAAGATTTTAGAAAAGTATTGGTTACTCTTTGATCAACTTTTACTAAATACTCTTTTTCATGCATGTTTTCTGCACGTAAGATTTTATTTACTATATCCCCATCATTGGTCATGATAATCAATCCATGACTATCTTTATCCAAACGACCCACATGAAATAGCCTCGTTGGATACCCAATATAATCTACAATATTATCTTTTTCTTTTGTATCTGTGGTGGATACAATTCCTACAGGTTTATGAAAAGCTAAATAAATACGTTTCTTTTGATTACTAATCTCTTTCCCATCAACCTTCACAACATCATTATGTCCTACTTTTGTTCCTACTTCAGGTATCTCATCATTGATTGTGACCCTATTTGCTTCAATTAAGCGGTCAGCCTCTCTTCTAGAACAAAATCCTGCTTCACTCAAATACTTGTTAATTCTTGTCATACTAACACCCTACTCTCAAAAAAACTCATCATTCATGATGAGTTTTTATTTTATTCATGAAATGTATCAATAATTTGTTGTTCGCCTTCTTCAGTAATCGCAATCGGAATAACAATATATTCTTTACGGATAAGTTCTTCTTGATCAAAATCACTCATTAAAGATACCAATAAAGAATTATTTTCTAAAGATTCTTCTAAATCTTTTTCATTCTCAAATTCAATTACGACCGCTACTTGTACATCTTTATTAAAAGCATGAATAGTAACATCTATTCCATCTTCTTCAAACTCACTCAATAGTGATTTGACAA
This sequence comes from Caryophanales bacterium UBA3566, assembly GCA_002376065.1. Classification (GTDB taxonomy): domain Bacteria; phylum Bacillota_I; class Bacilli_A; order Izemoplasmatales; family Izemoplasmataceae; genus UBA3566. The sequence continues at coordinate 12,879 of DFNN01000071.1, read as the reverse complement.
TAAAACTTGATTCTTCAGAATAGGTATACCCTGCTTCTACAAAATTATCCTCAATGTCTTTATAGTTAAAACAAGCACTCAATGCTAAAACAAACAACAAACTCAACGCAATCATAAAATATTTCTTCATATCTATCTACTCCCAGACTGTCTTTTTCTCTTTATATTGTACCATACCTAATGCAAAAGCCATATGGTTTTCTTATTTTTCATTGATGTTTTCTTCATCATGATGAATCATTCTATTCACTACAATCCCAAGACCAAGCATTGCATAGAAGATTGGCGCTACAGACATAATTTGATCATTGAAAAACCCACTCAACAAATATGCACTCACACTTGCGAATAACCCAACGCCAATATAATCTTTGAAACTATCAAACTTACGATTAATAAACAATTTGAAACTATCCAGCACATACATACCAAAAATACTCAACATCGCACCGAGTGAAATAACTCCAGTATTTACACCCATTTGCACATACATATTATGCGGTTTATCAACAACTGTTCGCAAATTTAATGCATTCAATTTACCAACATAATCATCTTGCGGAAACGCAATTGGATACATATCTGGTCCAGCACCAATAATGATAAACTCTTTAAGCAATGGTATACTTCTTGACCATATATATGCACGGCTAGAAAAGAGTGATTCATATCCATCAACAAACGCTAAGCGATCTGGATCTGATGGTAAATATAACTCTCCACTAAGGCCTTCAAATCTAAATCCATCAATCGTTAACCATATATTAAAACTTCTTCCATATGCTCGAACATTATAATAAGCTCCATCCTCACTACGGGTAAACACATAATCTTGATATTCTTCATCTACAAAGGTAATTCTTCTACCTTCTCTTAATACATCAATCCTTTGTCCCTCTAAATCTTCAAATAATAAATCATTATCAATGAACTCAATATGCAAACTTTTTTCATCCGTCACAATTTCTAGCGTATAATCATCAAAATTCAGTTCTTCAAAATAAGCTCTACTACCAGACAATTCTTCTGCTCTTCTAATATCATCCAGCAAATTCAAACTTTTTAGTTCATCGACAATGCGTCCATCAGATACTTTGTTTAATCCATATCCAACTACAATAAGCGCAATAAAAGGAATGATGATATATAATGGTTTCTTAATTGCTTCTCTTCGAAACAATATAGCGATTAACAAAAGCGCTGCGAACACACCAATAATTCCAGCTCTAGAATTAGACCCAAAACCAACAAACACCATCAAACCAACAAATAAAATACTTAAGAATGCGTATCCTAGTTTTCTTTGATAAAAATATAGAGCAAAACTCAGTGGAATCATCAAAGCCGCAAAACTTCCAACAAAGTTGGTATTATATAACGTCGCGTAAACAGCGAAATCAGCAAAACTAAAAGTTAGCTCTTCCGCCAAAGGATGTAACTCTTTAGGTAAAATTAATAACTGGCCAAAACTAGTTCTAAATATATCATGGCCAAAATATTGCCCAACACCAATTAAACCAATAATTGTACCCACAAACAAAAAAGCACCAATTAAAGCCTTTATGTGTTTATCTTCTCTCACCAAGTTCATAATGGTAATCATAAATAATAAATATCCAATTAAAACAAAGATACCTTGTCCCATATTGATGAAACCTCGCAAAGCTACATCTATATCATCTGCAAACAAGAATGATATAAACACGAATAAAGCATAGATACCCATCGGTAGATAATATTTACTTTTGATAAAATCAAGTTCATCTAGCCAATATAAGATTAATAAAAGCAACGCCCCAATATAAGCAGCTTCAATAAAGTATATAGCCTTATAATAACTAAAGAAATCAAAATGAACAGTTCCACCTAACCAGTTATCAGCCTCTAATCCATCTAAATTCATCACTTTTGCAAAAACAATCAATGGCACTATGGCGATAATAAAAAGCACTGGCAGTAAATATAAAGTGCTCAGTGACTTTTGACTTTTATAAGCATTACTTTTTCGATTCTTTTTTCCATACTTTGCCATACAACTTCCCCCAAAACACTAATTCAACTCAATTACATACTCAAAATGATAATAATCTTCCTCAACACCATTTTCTGATGTTACATATAATCGATCATATTCATATAACTCATCCAATGATTTTGTAGATCCTTCACTAGTAGTAATACGGTATTCTTGAGGACTTCCGTCTTTCGCTACAAGTTTACCCAAAATATCATCTTGAACGGTTCCTTCTAATATATAAATAATTCTTTCTTCTTGATTGATTTGAAACACATCATGATCTAGTGATAAAACTACTGTAACTTCTGATCCCTCAGGTAATTCCTCTTCTCCATCTTGATTTGCAAAATATAACACACCAACCAAGATCAATCCTAAAGCAATAATCATTATAGCATTTAATACTTTCATAGTCCACCTCATAAAATTTAAGCTACTACTATTTTAACAAAAAAGACGGTCTTTGTCTAACACTAATAACAATAAAAAAAGGCAACACTGCATGAGCAGTATTGCCTAATTTAATTGTACTTAACTTATTATCTTATCCTAAACTAATTAATTAGTCTTGAACAACGATTGTATAAGTTTCTGTAGTTTCTCCATCTTCAGCAGTTACTACTAATAAGTCCCAACTGTATAAATCTGCTTTAGTTTTTGCAGATTCTGATGAAGTTAATACTTCAAATGTCATATCTTCGTAGTTACCTTCTAATTCTGCGATTAATTCCGCAACAGTAGATTCAGCAACAACTGTAATAACTTTTCCTACTACACTTACTACAACTTCATCACCAGTGTTGAATGCGATCACAGTGCTATCGCTTGGATCAGCAGGTGTTTCAGGTGCATCAGTTAACATGATAGTATAAACTTTTTCAGTTCCATCTTGTGCCAATACAGTTAATGTATCGTAGTTAGCCAATGTAGCACCAACAGTTCCACCATCATTTGAAGCTAGAGCTAATTGTTGGAAGTAAGTTTCTTCTACAACTGCAGCTAATAATTCAGCTGGAGTAGTTCCTTCAACAACCATTAAGTTGCTTCCACTAACAGTGAACTCAACTACGCCATCAGCATCTGATTGGTCTAAAGTAGTAGTACTAATTTCAGCATACACATTGATTCTATAGTATTTTTCAGTTCCGTCTTGTGCAGTTACTAAGATATAAGCATCTACAGCAGGATCTGCATTTACTAAGTCAACAAGTGCAGTAGATGTCGCAACATAAGTTCCAGCAGTAGTTCCTTCAACGTATAATTGTTCGTCGATTACTTGGAAGTTAGCTGCAGCATCAATATCAGCAACGATTGCACCAACATTAGTAGGTTGGTATCCACTTAATACATATTCAGGGAATACATTGATAACTCCACTGAATGTACTTACATTATCAATAACAATTGGATCATCTTCTAATACTAAAGTAGTAGAATTTGATTTTACGTAGTTAATTGCGAAGTCTTTATATGGAGTAGCTCCACTTACAGAACTTTCAGCATAAACACGTACAACGATATCTTCAAAGCTTGTAGGTTCTGTAGCAACCCATGCTCCAGTTCCATCTAATTGTCCAACATCATATCTTTGGAAGTTTGCAGCCAATGCGAATTCAGCCATTACAGCAGCGATACTTTGATTAATATCATAGTTTGGTGCTTGGTAGAATACGCTAATTGTATTTGAGAAATTACTATATGCAGAGATCAATTCATCATCATAATCTGCAACAGTAGTAATGTTTGTAACTGTTTTAGGAGCTAAGACATCAATAGTATAATCCGCCTTTGTAGTTCCATTTTGAGCAGTTACACGAATGATCATATCTTCAATAGTTTTTCCACTTGGGACAACTGAAGATAAAACATATTGATCACCAGTAGTAATTGTAGTGTCATAATATCCAGTTGTATAAGTTTGGAATTGTTCTCCAAACGCAACCAATTCAGCAACTACATCAGCAAATGATGTAGCATCAAGAGCTAAGTTAGAAGGACTAGTAACTGGATTATTTGGTAATACAGAGATTACTCTAGCAGTACTTACACCAGAAATAACAACTGGTTCAGCAACAACTGGTAAACTTGTAAGATTTAATTTTGCATTTACAAATACAGTGTATTCAATTGCATCAGCAGTATCGCTATTAGCAGGAACAACAGTAACAACGTCACCTGTAAATAATGCTCCAGAGTTTCTTGCAGTTCCAGCAGAGTTAGTAACTGAGAATGAGCTAATTGCAGATCCATCAGCAGCTTCTAAAGCTGAAGCTAGTTGAGATACAGTAAATCCATTTCTTACATCAATTTCCATATTAGTATTGTCTAATGAAGTTACTTCATTTTCTTCTCCATCAACAACAGCTAATGTAGCATCATCACTTGCATTAACACTAAATCCTATTGGAGAAGATTCAGTACCATCTTCAGCAGTAACGATTAATTGGAATGTACCTTCTTGGATTAATGTTCCATCATTATCATACTCTACATACGCAGGAGTATCTAAAGTAGCATCCCACACTTGTAATTCGTAAGATTGAACATATCCATTTGCAGAAGTGATAAGTGCTAATACATCATCAGCAACGAAGTTCCAAGGTACAGCAATTGTTCCAGATACAGCATCGCCATCAAACTCGATAGCAAGATCTGAACTAGCAACAACTTTAACTATCCATGTAACTGTAGTTACGCCGTCAGCTGATACATTTAATACTTTATCACCAGTTGACATTTCATTATTAGCTTTAGCAGCTAATTCTGAGTTCACAACTGAAATTTCAACATCATAATCAGGATTTGCGCCTTCTAATGAAGCAAGAACTTCAGATTGTAATGTTCCAGGTAATACAGTTAATTCTAAGTTAGGAATATCAACATCTTCAATTCCTGTTTGATCATCAACAGGTGCAACACTTGCATCTGAAGGATTTCCATCAAATGAGATTGCATAAGTTAATTCAGTTTCTTCATCTTCAGCTAATACATGGAATTCAAAGTCGTGGTCTACGACAGTAGTTCCAGCAGTAACAGCAACACCTTCGTCATCTAATACAGTGTAAACTTGATCTCTACCATCAACAGATGCTAATGCTTCAATCAATTCTAATACTGTAGTTCCATAAACGATTGTAATAGCAGCACCAGTAGTATCTAAGTTAGTAACAACATCGTCGTCAGCAACTTTAACTTCAGTGCTTGTGCTAGCCCAACGTAATTCAACAACATTACCATCTAATAAAGTAATTTCAGCTAAGATATCTCCAGCAGTTAATGCAGCATAAACATTTGCAGCACCGAATGCATTGAAAGTACCATCAGCATTGTATAAGAATACGTTTGAAGCTAATGTAAAGATAGTTTCTCCACTTACAACTTTGTAAACCGGAGCAGCAGTTGTTCCAGCAGCTTCTAAAGCAGTAATCGTGAATACGTCATCTAATGTTGGTGCAGGAATGTCATCAGAAGCTAAGTTGATATAAACAGTCATATCTTCAGTGATGTATTCTTCATCTGCAAGATTAGTTAATGCAGCTTCTAAATACCAGTTCACTTCGTAAGGAGATTCTCCCAACATTTGACCATTTAAGAATTCCCATTCATCAGTTACATCGTTAGTATACATAACAGTTAATGTTACGACTAACTCATCAGTAGCTAATGCTTGAATCCATTCAGCTTCAGTACCTTCGTACCCAGGATAATTGATTAAGTAAATATCATATGCACTTAATCCTTGTTCACCTTGAGGTCCTTCTGGTCCAACAGGTCCTTGCTCTCCGTCAACACCATCTTCACCAGCAGGTCCAGTAGGTCCTTGTGGTCCAACAGGTCCCGCAGGTCCTTGTTCTCCATCTACTCCGTCTTCACCGGCTGGTCCAGCTGGTCCTGCAGGTCCTGTAGGTCCCGCTGGTCCTTCTGGTCCCACTGCGCCTTCACAAGCTGACAATGAGAATAAGAACAGAGCTAAAACGAAAAATAATAATACTTTTTTTGTTTTAATCATAATTTCTCAGGTGCTTTTAGTACGCACCCTTGTACCTCCCTTTTCTATAAATATATTTTTTTTCACTTATTGACATAAGTGGTATTGCCAAAATTAATATTGCTAAAATTAACTAAAAAAACAAGCTTAAAAAACATTTGTTTTCTCTTTCGGTATCTATTTACACCAAAGGTCTACATAACTAACGTTAAGGCAAATGACTCTCCCTCCTTTACGAACGTTATTTCAATGCCACCAATGTTACTCCTATTATACACGAAGTATATGCAATATTCAAGAATTTATTGCACGTATAAATAGTTTTTAAATTTGTCTAAGGACTTTCCTAGCGCTTCACTAAGAAAAACAAACCGAACCATCTCTTCTTTTTCAGTAGTTCATCATTGTTCTATACTGAAAAAACATGGTCAGTTCAACCTATCTTTACAAATTCAACCTTGGAAGCGTAATGGCTTCTTGTACTAAATCATATCACTAAACTTTTCTTTTTTCAAGTGTTTTGTCGTGATATTATAGCGATAAAATGAAAATTCTTCTAATTAAAAAAATTTCCAATTTAGTAAATTACCCCTTGACATTTCATTGATTCTAATCTATTGCAGAAACACACATAAATCCACCTTCTAAAAAAGAAAGTTTTATTTCGATGAAACAAACTATTTCTTAGATCAATCAATACTATCTCCTTCTTACTTACTATTTTAATCACTTAAGCCCTTAATGTCTACCTTTTTGATAAAAAATATTTACTGGACCACTCTAATGTGATATATTAAATTTAAAGAGAGGTGATTTAATGGGATTCAGTGAAGAACTAAAAAAAGAGTCTCAAGCATTAAAAGCTGTAAAACGTCCTTATGAAACAGCCGCATTTTTAATTTTTGCCATTATGTTGTTCCAACAACTAGCATATTGGGTTATTCGTATTCTCAGATTCCGCAAAGACATCAAAGCTGCGGCAGGGGCTTGGAATCCAAACTTTAATACTAACTTACCAACAACCCCTGCATTTGTGATCCGAATCATCCAAATTGATGCGACAAAATGGTTATACGTTTTATTAGGACTCATTGGTCTAGTTTTATGGTATTTCTTGATTTATCTATTTGTTTGGAATTACTGCAGAAAACGCAACCTTGCAAAATGGACATGGACAGTACTGATTGCCTTTTTACCTGTTAACATCCTATTCATCCCTGCATATATCCTATATGCTGTATATGTATTTAGACCTTACTTTTTCAGATTCATTAAACGAATGGTCGAAGAATACAAAGCCTATAACCCTTCCATACCTTTCCCAGAAGAAATAGAGGAAGAAGAAACAAAAGGAAATGTTGAAGAGTTTAAGGAAGAATTAAACGAAGATAAAGCAGAAGAGTTAAAAAAAGAATAACGTCAATAGAAAAGGACCGTTTCAACATTGAAATGGTCCTTTTTATATGCAATCTATTCGCTAAGTAAGACTACCTCTAAGGTATCTGGATGTACTCTATATATATTACCACTCTCATAATCACCATAATAAATCCAATGATGAATTATATTAAGGAAATCTACATCACTCGGTACACTCATCAACTCTGTCACTTTTAATGATATAGGGTCTACCTTCATTAAGGTAGTACCATCGATGTAATAAAAATATGTACCATCAAAGTTTAGATCATGTATTTGGCTAGACAAACTCACTTCAGTCACACCATCAACACTATTATATATATAGAAGCCACTTTCTTCTACTTTTGAACCAATAAAGCCAATATAAACTTCATAATTTTGCGTAACGTCTTGTAATACAAGTTGCTCGATTGTTTCAAATCCATCGTTTTCTAAATTCACAATCGTCGAGCGACCCATAAAGTTCGAAGCTCTAAGTTCCACGCTAACAGAGTCTATATTCGTATAATAGATTCTACTACCTTCACTGTTGATGTGTTCAACAGTATTGATAGCGGTCGTATTAAATGTTCCGTTACTTTCTGAATAAAAGCGCAATACAAAACGATCTTCACCGTAGTAGTCTTCATAGGAAAGAGCATAGATATATGATTGATTTCGTGATAAAAAATGATATTCCTTATCACTGATTAGTTGCAAAGTATCGTTCACCAAATCATAACGCATCAAATAGCCATATTCACTATCTATATAATATAGATAATCACCATAGACATTTAAATACGTTGGACGACCCGCATATGCACTAGTAAAAACCAATGTCGTTTCATCTGCCAATGGATCATATGCATAAACACTATGTCCAACAGAATATAAGTGTCGATCACGATCATAATCATAGGCAACCAATCCAATATTTTGTAAATTCCCATTACTGTTGCCAAATAAAGAAGAATAATAGTACAACTCTTCAGTAGACAATGTGGATTCCGGAGTCCATCTCGCATGTAATATTAAATCATTACTAGGCATTGAATCTCCCATAAAACGTATATCAAACCCTTCTTGTACAAACCAACCATCAAAAATATAGCCTTCTTTGCTAGGTACATACAGAGGTTCAATGTTTTCTTGATACATGAGATTATTTACTTCTTTAATCAATTCTCCATCGCTGTAATAGTAAATACTATACATATTTGGTAAAAATATTGGATAAATCATCAGATCTCTTGATACTTGCTCAAAACTATCCGACCACTCATTGAATGTATATCCAATTTTCTCAGGATCATTAGGCGCAATCGCATCTTCTCCTTCAGCCACATCGACTACTTTAATGACATTCATATCTGCATCAAAAAAAGTAACAGTATACGTCAATGTTTCATCATTTGGATCACTTGGATTTTTTAAATCATCGTCATCACTAGATCCACAACCACTTAATAACACAACAAAAACAAACATGAACAGAAGCATTTTCTTCACTATAAACCCTCCTTATATACCTATTTAACTGTATTGTATTCCTAAAGCGTACGTATTTGCAAGACTTTTTTTATTACTCTTTACCCTCTACCTTATACAAACTATATTCAATAATCATCCCGTATCCTAAACCGACCAAAAACCCCATCAAATCTTGATAGTTGGTCGCACTATAAAACGCAAACGACACCAGCAATCCAATAACCGCACCCCGTAACAACGCTTTTTTCATTGGCCAAGCAGGAAAGAGGCCAATCACTAATCCCATTAATAAGCGATTATACCAAAACGCAAATAAATACCCATTTAACAAATCACCATTTGTTCTAATTGTCGCACCAACAATACATACTACTCCTAAAATAGCCCCGATAACAAGACCACTCACAACTCTTCTTTTATTCATAACATCACTCCTTTGTTTATATTATATAGTATATTCTTTTTATATCCTAAAAAAAAGGCAGAAAAATCTGCCTTTTTACTCTTCTTTATTCGCTTCAGCGATGATGTCTTGTTGTAAACGTTCTGGCACTTCTTCATAACGAACAAACTCACGTGTAAACTGTCCTGTTCCTTGTGTCATTGCTTTTAGGTCTGTTGTATAACGCACGATTTCCACTTCTGGTACTTCCGCATCAATACGTTGTTTCCCTCCACCTAAAGGCTCAATTCCAAGTACACGACCACGACGTTTATTGATATCACCCATGACATCTCCAACATAGTCATCTTTGATGGTAATTGCGAGTTTCATAATTGGTTCTAACAACGTCGCTTGTGCTTTTTCTAAGACATTTTTAAACGCTAATGAAGCTGCAATTTTAAAAGAAATCTCATTTGAATCCACATCATGATAAGCTCCATCAATTAACGTTGCTTTCACACCAATTACTGGATAACCAGCTAATGGTCCAGCTTGGAATGTCTCAATCAATCCTTTTTCTACTGCAGGGAAATAGTTTTTCGGAACTGATCCACCATGGATTTGTTCTTCAAACTCAAAATCACTTTGATTTGGATCCATCGGTTCAAAAATCATTTTTACGACACCAAATTGTCCTGATCCACCTGATTGTTTTTTATGTCGTCCTTCTGCTTCTGCTTTACGCTTAATCGTTTCACGATAAACAATCTTTTGATCAGAAATATCAACATCTACTTTAAACATATTTTTCAATTTCTCTAACACATACGTAATATGTGACATTCCTTGTCCACCAAGCAACAACTGATTGGTTTCCTTGTTTCTTTTAATATCAAAACTAGGATCTTCAATCGCAAGTCGATTTAAGGAAGAAGATATTTTATCTTCATCTTGTTTGTTTTTCGGATGAATCGCAACATACATTGTTGGACTAGGGAATCCTGGTCCTTCAAACACAATCGGATGTTTTGGATCACAAATAGTCGCTCCAGTATAAAGTGCATCAAGTTTGATCAAAACACCAATATCTCCCGCATGCATTTTCTCAATATCAAGTTGTTCTTTTCCTCTAAACAAAGAAATTTGATTGATTTTTACTGATTCACCATTATTCCCAATCAATACTTCTTGACCAGGTTTAATTTCACCTGAAAATACTTTAATATAACTCATAGTTCCAATAAAAGGATCCACCATTGTTTTAAAAACATAAGCACTAAAAGGCTCTTCATTCGTTGTTTTACGAACAACTTTTTCTTTATTTTTTGGATTGGTTCCTTCAATTGGTTTTAAATCATCAGGTGCAGGCATAAATTTTTCAATCATTTCTAACATATCACGTGGCCCAATATCTTTGGTCGCAGAACCAATCAATATCGGTTTCAAATCTCCAACCAATACACCTTGACGAAGTCCTTGACGGATTTCATCATCAGTTAATTTCTCACCAGCAAAATGTTTTTCTAGCAATTCTTCACTAGTTTCCGCAACACTTTCTATGATTGCTTCACGTAATTCCGCTACTTCTTCTTGTTCCTCATCATTCATTGGATGATCAACTACTTTACCGTTTTCCAATGTACGTTTGGTCATATCAACCAAATCATAATACCCATTAAAATCGTCACCTACACCGATTGGCCATAAAAATGGTGTCGCTTGATAACCAATCATATCACGGATATTTTGGATCAATTCATCGAATTTAATGTTTTCTTTATCCATTTTATTGATAAAGATAATGGTTGGAATATTGCGTTCATTTAAATCTAGCAATACTTCTTCAGTACCAATGTCAATTCCTTTGGTTCCATCGACCACAAGAATCGCACCTTTGACAACACTAAGCACTTGATTCACATCACTGAGTAACTCTCTATTTCCTGGTGTATCTAAGAAATTGAACTTATAATCGTGATATTCCACCGGAATAAGACTTGTTGACAAAGAAGCTTGATGTTCTTTTTCCTCTGTCAAATAATCAGAAGTCGTTGATTTCTCCTCAACACTTCCCTTTTTTTCTTTCGCGCCCGTCACATGTAAAATAGATTCCATTAACGAGGTTTTGCCCGACCCAAGATGTCCCATAACTGCAATAGTTCTAATGTGTTTAATATCATACTGCTTCATTGATGCATCCCTCCAATTAAGTATCTTTATTTATTATGAATTATAGGCTAGCTATAAATAATAACCAATCTTACAATGTTTCAATCGCACCAATTCTTATGGCCATTGGTGGATGAGAATAATAGACACGCACATACCAAGGATGTGGGTGTAAATCAGATAACGATTCACGCGCAAGCAATTTTAACGCCGAAATCATCGTTTCTTTTCCCAACAATTCCACACTAAATTTATCTGCTTTATACTCCGCTTTTCTCGATAAATAACTCGTTCCAATTCCTAAGATAAAATCAAGTGGTCTCACCAAGAGTGCAAATACAACAAGACCAAAGCCAAAGAACCCTTCACTGAGTCCAAACGCTTGATAAACCGCGCTTGACTGTAACACAATCGCAAACAGTCCCATATATAGCCCAATTTGCACCGCCTGTTCTACAAACATACGAACAACATCTTTATGTTTTCCATGCGCAAATTCATGTGCCAATACACTCAATATCTCTTCATCACTCATTTTTTCTAGTAGCGTATCAAAGAGCACAATCTCTTTTTGTTTCCCATAACCAGAAAAGAAAGCATTCAATTTTGTACTACGCTTAGAAGCATCCATTTTTGATATTGCCTTCACTTTAAACCCAATATCTTTCGCAAGTGCTTCTATTTTAACTCTAGTTTCGCCTTCTTCCAAAGGCTCAATCTTATTAAAAATCTTAACAAATACTGCCGTATATAAATAACTAATTAATACCATAATCAACATAATCGCAGCCCAAGCAATCAACACAAACACCAACAACTGATCTTCAAATGCTTGATAGACACTAAAGAGCAACGCAACAAGTCCACCACCTAAGATAACCATCATCAATAGTGATTTCACTTTATCCAACACAAATGTCTTCTTTGTTGTTTTATTAAATCCATAACGTTCTTCAATACTAAATGTTTGGTAATACCCAAATGGTAATCCAATAATAAAGGTAATAATTTCATATATTCCCAAGAAAACCAATGTTTGTAACAACATCGAATTACTCGCAATATCCATCGCAACATTTTCAATCCAAGCAAAAATCCCGGCAAACAAAAACACCAAAATTAACACAATATTGACTGTGCGTTTACTAAACATCAATTTCATATTTTCCGCACTATAATTGCGCCACTTTTGATAGCGTTCTTCATCGTATATATCACGTACATTTTCTGGAAGGTCAAGGTCTTTTTGCTTATAGTTGATGAGTAACAAATACGCCTCAACCATAAAGACCCCAAGCACAATAACAAGAATCATTCCTTCAACCATGATTGACCTCCTATGATGACCAAAATTTGAAAACTCTTACATTTATTATAACACAAAACTTAAAATCTCAAATAGGGAACTTTAAAAAAGAAAAAAAG
>DFNN01000053.1:7498-8375 GCA_002376065.1 Caryophanales bacterium UBA3566 | reverse complement strand
GTCACAAAAAAGAACACATAGAAAATGGCCATCACAATCAAAGAATATAATGACTTTCTAAATCCTCTCAAATATCCAAAGAGAAATCCTAGGACAACCAAAGAGAAAAAAACAATATTAAAGTATAACGTAAAATCTAAATTTTCTGGCATACTTTCACTCCTTTAAGGATTATAAGTGTGATTCACTTTCATTATACAATACGTTTTTTCTAACTACAATATATCTATAACATTTATAACTAATTATATCATACTTTGAAATTCAAACATTCATTAATACAATAAAAAAATAACACGTAAAAACGTGTTATTGCTGATTCTTTGGTTTATGTTTAATCACTCTCACAAGTGCATACAATATAATCACATTAAGCCCAAGCAAACCAAGCATCACAGGACTCCTAACAATTTTAACTGCATGACCCAAATATGGTAATCGAAAAAACACTGTACCAACAATTTCATCATAAGTTATATCAACCTCTTGGTTGTTTTCATCCATCCATTGATCGAACACACCATCTTCAGCTTGTGCACCCCTTGTTTTAAAAACAAGTTCTCCATCTACTTCAACAATATCTCCCACATAATGTGTCACAATCGCTTTTCTTCCTAAATCTCTTATATAAACTTCAAAAGAAATCGCGTCGCCTTCTTTGATATCTTCTTCTTTGATTTTTCTCACAACAATCATATCATCAACATTAATATCTGGTTCCATTGAAGGAGTTAGTACGATGTATGTTTTAACGCCCAAATAATCAATCGTTTTATTTGGCATAAAAACTTCAAAGAAAATAAACAATATCAAAAAAATCGATACTGCATAAAATAGAATGTTCACCAATTTTTTCATAAAAAACCTCACTAAGTCG
>DFNN01000053.1:0-7102 GCA_002376065.1 Caryophanales bacterium UBA3566 | reverse complement strand
TATAAATAAAGAATAATTCCCTGTGTAAGCATCAATAAGATGTATCCTCTTAAAAAAGTAGATGTGTAGTAAACAGTACCAAAGAAATTTGCATCCTTGATGTATACCCCATAAACATCTTCACTACTTACTTCTACTAAGACAATACCATCATACGTCGTTTCAAGTAGATTATTGTCAGTATCAATACTCACAACCTCTTCAACCCAGTTTTCATCAATCCCAAAATCACAACAAATGATTACTTGATCATCCACTGTAAGCTGCTCAATATTCAACTCTTCAATTTTCACTATACCTGTACTAGCTCGACCAGTACCGACAATATCTTGTCCTGGTAATACTGCCTCAATATATAATCTATTCAATATTTTATAATCATATTCACGATTGATAAAATGCAAACTCATCAACACTGCATTTACAAAAAAAACAAATGCCAAAAGATAGAATCCCACAAGAACACCGTGTGTCTTCACATAGTCCCAAGCATTCAACATCATCTTTTTGCTTTTGTTTTTATATTCAATCAATTTCTTTTTATCCATCAAAAACACCTATTATCTAGTCAGACTTTTCTTCGTCTTCAACTTCTTCTTTTTTTCCTTGCTTAATCATCACAACAACCGCAACAATAACACCAATATTTACAATCAATGCCGCAATACCAAATGGACTTTGTAAGAACAAAATCACGGTTCCCACCCAAGGTATGTGATAACTATATAATCCAAGTACATCATCACCAGTTAACACCCATGGATCAGGTACTTCTGCACTAGCACTTTCATAATAACGGTTCGTTCTAATAATAAACTCCCCATCAGTATTCTCATTAATAGAATAAATATAATGGGTCACTATTTCTTTTGTACCATCATAGTTGATATCAGCATAAAACGTAATAATATCATCTTCTTCTAACTCTTCAACATCAAAATTCTTCACAACAACCATATCATTTACATTGATTTCAGGTTCCATACTTTGTGTCAACACAACATACGGTTTAAACTGAAATACTTTGACTGTCTGTTCAGGTAAAAACAGCTCAAGCATAATATAAACTACAAGCAAAAAAGCAAACAAATAAAACAAACCCGTTTTCGCATAGCTCCAAACTTTGTTCGATGATTTCTCCATTATAAAAACTCCCAACGTAACAATTTTATGGTTACATTATATCATAATAATAAAAAATGAACACGAAAAGTCTAGCTTTTCGTGTTATTTTAAATCATAGTTTAACCAATTACTGTCCAGTCACGATTCCATCCACCGCCACCGACACCAGGTTCACGTAAAGTACCAGATTTTTTTGCTTCATAGGTAACCCCATTATTCGTAACAAGATCTCCCACTTGATAGCTAGTGTTTGCATCATAAGGAAATGCTTGGTCCCATTCTCCAGTCGTTACAGTAGCTGTAGTAGAATTCTGAGCACCTTGTACATCTACCCAATAAGCAAGTGTTTCACTTGTGACAAACGATGTTGAAAGAACCACAAAAATCATGATGGCTACTTTTAACATATTGTATTTCTTTTTCATGGTACTCACCTCGCTTTATCACCAAAAGCGATCAAATGATCGCTTTTATTAATAACAAACAGAATAATAAATTATTGAGGATTTACAGAATCAACTAAGAAAGTAACATTTAAAGTTAATTCAGCATTTTGTATTAACGCATATTGTGCTGCATCAGTAGGCTCATTTGTAAAAGTTACAGTAATTGTAACTGTTGGAGTATCTCCATATGTAATAGATTGTGTTGATGCCGTTGTTACCGTGAACAACGCCAACTCACTTGCACCAGCTCCACTTAATACTGGAGTAATATTCAAAGTACCAGTAGCTCCCGCAGCATCTGCTGCACTTGAAGCTCCAGCCCATTCAACATCAAATGAATAAGTTATTGAACTTACAGATACTCCCGAAACTTCTCTTCCAGAAGGAACCAAATCCAAAGCACTAGACGCACTACCAGATACTACAACAGTAGTCGTTACTTCAGCACCTGTACCGATTTGAATAGTGTTACTTTCACTAGCTGTATTTCCACTTACTCCACTTGCCCAGTATGCAAAAGTCCCCGTAGTGACAACAAATGCTAACATAATTAATAATCCAATTCCAAATTTTCTTGATTTCATTTTTATAATCTCCTTTTTTTGTTTGTATTTTTCTTTTTTAATATATTTTTTTATTTTATTAAAAACTATTCTTTGTTGGTGAGTTCGAACAATAGTTCAAAACTAACCGTTTGACCTTTAATTGCATTGTAGGCTTCTACTGAGTCTTCTACATTGACAAGGCTAAGATCAAGCCCTTTTTCAATTGCCTCTGCTTCATCAATTGGTTCTAACAATGTTACGACAATGGTAACTGTAATAACATCATTGAATAAATCAAGTACTGCATTTTCACCCATCTCCATAATATCTAGTTGAATGAGATGTCCATAAGTGGAGTCTCCACCAATTAATACCTCTCCTTTAGATACCAATAGATTAACCATGTTCAGTAATTCTCTAGAGACACCTACTTGATAAGTGAGTGTCTGAGATTCAACATCACCGACATATAAGGCATACCCACTTGGCACCAATCTTGAAGTTTCTGGATCTGTATTCAAATCTGTCACAAGTAAATCAATTGGTTCTCCAATCGTAATTACTTCAACATCATTTGATACAGTTACTTCCCGCCAATATGAGAAAGCTGATGTAGTTGTGAAAAGCAATCCAATAAATAAGAACGCGACAATCGCTAGTTGTACTTTCCTTTGTCCAGTCATCAGCATCACTCCTTTGTAAGCAAAAAGTCAACAAATTGCTTTGTTGACTTGGTATTTTGAGTAATAAAAAATAACCAATGCCAACACGTTTTCACGTTCAATGACAACTGGCTACCATTTCAGGCCCTATAGTTTTGCGTGCTTAGATTTCTCTAAGGTTGCCTTTTTCATTAAAACTTTTGATAGATTTCTCTATTCTTTAAAAATTATACAAAAAAGCTTTTAAAATGTCAAGGTATTTGTTCCATCAATTAAATGATTAACCAAATCTTAACAATAATACCCTTGTACAAGCATTTTTACTTTTTTGATATTTAAGTTTATGTTTTTTTATAAGCATCTATCTTAAATTTGGATATATTTTACCATAAAAAAAATGTACGAACAAATTAATTGCATTAAAAAAACGTCAGGCAACTGACGTTTTTTTACGTTTATAAAGAGGATGCTTATTTTGACTGAAACAATACATCAAATGTCATCACATTATTTGCGACTAATTTGTATTGATCCAAGGTAGGGGTATTCATTGATAAGGTTAGTGTGATTTCGACGAAGTAACCATCTTCACTACCTTCAAATAAATTTGTATGTAGCGAATCACTTTCTAACTCTATTATTGTAAAATCAAAATTAAACAAATTTTCTAATTCACTTTGTGCTTGATTGTTAAATAACAGATTTGCTTGTTCCACATCGATAGATAGTCCATTTTGGACAAATACTTGATATACAAACACTACTTCCTCTACATCATCAACACCTAATATTGAACCTGTAGGTACAAGCTTTTTACCTTCTTCAGTAACAAGTTTTTGACTTAATAGTTCTTGTGGTTTTGATTCTGTGATATATGTTGTATTTGCATCTTCATAATATGCATATGCTTTCATTGTACTGATGGAAATAAAAAAAATCAAAACCAAGCTAATTAGTAGCTTTTTCATAGTTACACTCCCTATATAAATGTTTTTGTAAGGCAACTGGCTGTCTAACGTGAGACCCTATAGTTTTCTGTCACCGGATCGCTCCGGGTTTAGCTTTGTCATACATCTTCATCCATATAAAGATACTATGGTTTCGATTTGACGTAGATATAATACCATATTCTAATAAAAAATGCAAGTTTTTTGCTAACTTGCATAGATTTTATAAATAAGCATTTCTCTTAATTTACTTGGTAATACATGCGATAACCAAACAAAGACCTTGTATTTCAACCCAACTGATACATAAACGTTCATTCGTTTTTTAGAAAGTTGTCTTGATACAACCTTCACCACAGAATCAACATGCATTCCTTTTTCCTCATCTAGCGCCATTTTATCAACACTTTTTTTCGCTCTTTTGTAGTATCTACTTGATTCTTTCGTTAACAATGATCGATTGGTTGAAAAATCAGTTTTCGTATCCCCAGGCAACACGGTTGTCACTTGAATATGCTCTGGTTTCAACTCCATACGTAATCCTTCACTCATACGGTACATCGCTGATTTACTCATTGAATAAAGTGTTTGAAAAGGAATCGTGATTTCGCTCGCAACAGATCCAATATTGATGATTCTTGCATCTTCACTATTTCTCAATAGTGGTAACGCATAGTTACTCATCATTAGTGACCCAAATACATTGACTTGAAATAAATACGTTATGTCATCCAAAGAAGTATCTTCTAACGCACCAGCATAACCCATTCCAGCACAATTGATTAAGACATCAATCTGATTGGTCTCTTCTTTGATTGTTGTAAATACTTGTTTTATCTCTTCTTCTTTTGTAATATCTGCCTTGATCTGTTTCCATTGATAAGGCTTGCTGGGATTTTTTCTTGAAACACCATAGACCGTGTGTCCTGCATTTGAAAAATACTGTGCAAGCGCGTATCCGATACCACTAGACGTTCCTGTAATCAAAAAGGTTTTATCCTTCACCAAGCATCACCATGATTTCTTCATCATCTTCTGGTATGCTCGCAAGTACCTCACATATAATCGTCGCTGCTTCGTCCATCAACGCTTTTGTATGAGTCGCAGTATAACTTGTACGAATCAAACATTCACCCTCAGGCGATGCAGGAGGTAAGACTGGATTCACATATATCCCACGCTCATAAAGAATTTTACAAGCAACAAGTGTGCGCAATTGAGATCCTGTATAAATTGGGATGATTGGTGTCGAAGATTCTTCATCAAGAATACCTAAACCAAGTGAAACCAATTTGTTTCGCATATATTTTGATATATCTAGTAAATTTTGTACACGCTCTGGCTCTGCTTCAATAATTTCAAGTGCTCTTTTTGCACAAGCAGCATTCGCCGGTGTAATCGCTGCACTAAAGATAAATGGTCGTGATTTATGTTTGATGTATTCAATTACTTCTTCATCCGCAACCAAGAAACCACCTAAAGAAGCAAGTGATTTAGAAAACGTCCCCATTGTCATATCAACTTCATCTTCTAAGTCGAAATAAGCAGCTGTTCCACGTCCTCCTGGTCCAATAACACCAAAAGCATGCGCATCATCTAACAAAATCCTCGCATGATATTTTTTTGCGAGTCTCACAATCTCTGGTAAATTACAAATATCACCACTCATTGAGAAAATACCATCCGTTACAATCAATTTTCCTTTATGATCGCCAATTCCCTGTAAAACACGCTCCAAATCTTCCATATCATTATGATGATATCTCACCATTTTTGCATAAGAAAGACGCGCTCCATCATAAATCGACGCGTGATTTTCACGATCACAAATAATGACATCATCTCTTGTGGCAATCGCAGATAATATACCTAAATTGGTCTGAAACCCTGTAGAAAAGGTCATACAAGATTCTTTCCCAATATATTTCGCCAAATGTTCTTCTAACGCAACATGAGAGTTTAACGTCCCATTTAAAAAACGTGAACCAGAAACCCCACTACCAAATTTCTTTAATGCTTCTACTCCTGCTTCAATTACCCTTTCATCACCAGTGAGCCCCAAATAATTGTTTGACCCAATCATGATTTTACGT
This sequence comes from Caryophanales bacterium UBA3566, assembly GCA_002376065.1. GTDB lineage: Bacteria > Bacillota_I > Bacilli_A > Izemoplasmatales > Izemoplasmataceae > UBA3566. The sequence continues at coordinate 1,284 of DFNN01000053.1, read as the reverse complement.
TCACCTTCCATGGTGACCTCTATATCTTGTTTTGATTCAAGCGCATGAAAATAAGGATATAATCCTTGTGCTTTCGCAATTTTCACCGTATCAAATTCTTTACATTTGTCAAATAAATCCATGTTCACCCTCCATTAACCTCAGTTCGTCAAAAAGATAACTTGATTTTTACCTTTTTGTTTCGCTTCATAAAGTGCATCATCCGCTTTTTTATAAGCATAATCCAACGCATGTTCATGAGCGCCATCATATTCCGAAACACCAATACTGACTGTCACTATTATATCATAAGAACTACACTCATAGGCATAGTTTTTTATGCTTTTACATAATTCGTTTGCGAAGTTAAGCGCAAACTCTTCTTTAACCCCTGGCAAAAAGAACATAAACTCTTCTCCACCAAAGCGTGCAACTAAGTAATCATTTCTAATAACTTCCTTAAACAAAACTCCTACTTCTTCTAAAATTCTATCCCCTACTTGATGCCCATGTTGATCATTGATTTTTTTAAAATCATCAAAATCAACCAACAATAAATACCCTTCTAAATGAGGATTCACTTCTTCTAATTCACTTAACTGTTGATAAAAATATCTTCTATTTGGCAACTTAGTCAAACTATCATGTGATGATAAATATGATAACTCTTGATTTGCTTGATTTAATTTCAAGGTTTTTGCATATAATACATAATAATTATAATATGTCAGTTTTGACACCACAAGCGCACCAACAACCATGAAGGCTCCATTCACAATATGTGAATTCAATATCGTCGCATCATCTTGGTAGATTGTCACACCAATCGCGAAAAACACATATGTCAACAAATAGAAGCCCATATCTACACCAGGCTTAAATAATAAAACAAACCCGGACAAAATCACATAGATGACAAACACAGTAATTTGATTCGTGGTTAACTGATCAAAACTATTAATCATCGTCAAAAAGAACAATAAACCAAAAGCTAAGATATAGAGTAAAGCCTCTTGCTTACCCTTAGATGTTCTTCTAAATTGTTTTCCAAAATATCTTGATACAAAATAACCAATCACGCCATATACCCCAATCAATATGTGCATCAGAAAATACCACAAATCAACATCTCGATACGTCGCATCTTGTGACGAAAATATTGGCAAATCAACAAAGATAATGAGTGCAATCTCACTTAAGAAAATAATCAAAAATACGATTTTTGCACGCACCCAGTTTCTCATCAATATGTGGCGTTCAATCGTCACTCTTTCATCGCTCGATAAGTCATCCGCATAAAAATGC
>DFNN01000008.1 GCA_002376065.1 Caryophanales bacterium UBA3566 | reverse complement strand
TGTTTGACAAATCTTCATTTTCTAAATTAGCAAAAAAAGAGATGCACAATTGTGCATCTCTCACTCATTATTCTGTTTCGTTACTGTAATCCATTGCTTCATAACGTTTATACATACGATAACGACGTTTCGCTTGATATAAATTCGCCTCATATAGTTCTTCCGCATGATCAGGATTGATATCTAACAACTGTGCATAACGTGCTTCATTCATTAAGAAGTCACGATATTTATCCCAGTTTGGATCTTTTGAATCAATCTTGAATGGATTTTCGCCTTTTTGTGCAATACGTGGATCAAATCTAAATGTTGGCCAGTATCCACATTCTGTCGCTAGTTTCGCTTGGTTTTGTGAATTTGTTAATCCACCTTTGATTTTATGTGCAATACATGGTGAGTAAGCAATAATCAATGAAGGACCATTGTATTCTTCTGCTTCACGGAATGCTTTTAGTACTTGTTGTTGGCTCGCACCATGTGATACTTGCGCAACATAAACATTTCCATAATTCATTGCAATCGCAGCCAAATCTTTTTTGTTTCCAGATTTACCACTAGCAGTAAACTTCGCAATAGAACCAGTTGGTGATGATTTTGAAGATTGTCCACCAGTATTTGAATATACTTCCGTATCTAATACTAAGATATTGATGTTTTCTCCACTTGCGATGACATGGTCTAATCCACCATATCCAATATCATAAGCCCATCCGTCTCCACCAATGATCCAGTTTGACTGTTTCACGATGTAGTTAGATAAATCTTTGATATCTTCTGCTACTTTATCATCAGCATCTTCAAGTAAAGGCATCAAGTTGTTGTAAATGTCTAATGTTTTATCTCCGTCTTCACGGTTTTGAATCCATTCATCAAATAATGCTTTCAACTCTTCACTTACGTCATCTTTGTTTTCTGCCATAATTGTTTGTAATTGATCACGTAATGTGTTGTTTGCAGCCAACATACCGAATCCAAATTCTGCATTGTCTTCAAATAAGCTGTTTGCCCAAGCAGGTCCACGACCATTTTCATTGGTTGTATAAGGAGTCGCTGGGAAGCTTCCTCCATAAATTGATGAACATCCTGTTGCGTTCGCAATTTGCATACGCTCACCAAATAATTGTGTTACAAGTTTGACATATGGTGTTTCTCCACAACCTGCACAAGCACCACTGAACTCAAATAATGGTTTTGCAAATTGAGAATTTTTCGCATTTGTTTTTTCAATTAAGTTATCTTTGTAAGTAACATGATTAAATAGATATTCAGCATTTTGTACTTCACCTTTTGCAATTTCATCTTGAATTGGTGACATTTCTAATGCTTTCACACCTTTTTTACCAGGACATACTTCCACACAAACTCCACATCCTGTACAATCTAATGTAGAAATTTGAATTTTGTATTGTAATCCTTTGATTCCTTTACCTACAGCATCTAATGTTTCAAGTCCTTCAGGTGCATTGGCCATTTCTTCTTCTGTTAATAAGAACGGACGAATGACCGCATGAGGACAAGCAAATGCACATTGGTTACATTGGATACAGTTGTCTGAAATCCAATTTGGTGTATAGTTTGCTATTCCACGTTTTTCATAAGCAGAAGATCCATTTTCCATTGTCCCATCTGCATAATCTTCAAATGCTGATACAGGTAAATCATATCCTCGAATTTCATTGACAGGAATCGCAATATTTTTTACATATTCTGGTAATGATGCATCTAATTTGCGTTCTTCAACAGTTAAGTCAGCCCATTCTGCTTTCACAGGAATTTCAATCAGACCTTCTTGACCTTTATCGATTGCATTATAGTTTTTCTCTACAATTTCTTTCCCTTTACGTCCATATGCTTTTTCAGCATATTTTTTCATCAATTTTTGTGCTTCTGCATAAGGCATGATTTGTTCATTAAGGGCAAAGAATGCACTTTGCATAATGGTATTGATCATTCCACCTAAACCAGCTTCTTCTGCTAGTTTTACAGCGTTGATGATATATAATTTTGCATCTTTTTCAGCCAATTGTTTTTTCACTTTTGCTGGTAATAATTCTTCTACTTCATCTTTAGGAACTACTGTATTTAATAAGAATGTTCCCCCTGGACGAAGTCCAGCAATCATATCATACGTATGTAAATATGAATCTTTTGAACATGATACGAAGTGTGGTGTGTTTACTAAGTATGTTGAACGGATTGGAGTATGCCCAAAACGTAAATGCATACGAGTAACTCCACCTGATTTTTTTGAGTCATATGAAGAATATGCTTGACCATAAAGATCTGTATTTTCTCCAATGATTTTAATTGTATTTTTAGAAGCTCCAACTGTACCATCACTACCAAAACCAAAGAACAATAATTCAGTTGTAGATTCTGGTTGTGTATCGATTTCTTCATAAGGCAATGATGTATTATTTACATCATCGTTGATCCCAATCGTAAATCCAGTTTTTTGATCTCCAGCTAAGTTGTCAAATACTGCTTTGATTTGTCCTGGAGTAGTATCTTTACTTGACAATCCATAACGTCCACCAATAATCACAGGTGCATTTTCTTTACCATAGAATAATGATTGAACATCTAATAGTAATGGCTCACCAATTGAACCAGACTCTTTTGTACGCTCAATAACAGCGATACGTTTGACACTTTTTGGTAATGATTTGAAGAAATGTTTGGCACTTAATGGACGATATAAATGTACTGTTAGAAGTCCAACTTTACGTCCTTCTTTTTGTAAGTAATCTACTGTTTCTTCAACTGCTTCAGTGACACTTCCCATTGCGATGATGACATCTTCTGCATCCTCATCACCATAGTAAACAAATGGTGCATAATTGCGTCCAGTAATTTTGCTAATTTCTGCCATATATTCTTCAACGATATCAGGAACATCTTGATAGAATTTATCTTGAATTTCACGTGCTTGCATATAAACATCATCGTTTTGTGCAGAACCACGTGTGACTGGATTTGAACTGTTTAATGCACGTTTACGGAATTTACGTACCGCATCACGATCCAATAAACGATCCAAATCTTCATAGTCCATGACTTCAACTTTGTTGACTTCATGAGAAGTTCTAAATCCATCGAAGAAATGTAAGAATGGAATACTAGATTTAATCGCAGCCAAATGTGCAACTCCACCTAAATCCATTGTCTCTTGAACTGAACCACTTGACATGATTGCAAATCCTGTTGGTCTTGCAGCCATTACGTCTTGATGATCCCCAAAAATACTCAATGCTTGAACAGCAATACTTCTCGCTGCAACATGAATAACACCTGGTAATAATTCCCCAGCAATTTTATACATGTTTGGTAATTTAAGCAACAATCCTTGAGACGCTGTATACGTCGTTGTCAACGCTCCAGCTTGTAAAGAACCATGAACCGTTCCTGCCGCCCCTGCTTCAGATTGCATTTCAATTACTTTGACTGGCATTCCAAAGAGATTTTTTCTTCCTTGAGACGCCCATAAATCTGTGTATTCTGCCATCGGTGAAGATGGTGTAATCGGATAGATTCCAGCTACTTCAGTAAACGCGTAAGACACGTGCGCTGCTGCTTGATTCCCATCCATTGATTGGAATACTTTTTTTGTCGCCATTCGCAACTACCTCCAATTTATTTTATAAAAAATTAATATAGATTTCATACAGTTTCTATTATATAGGATTTTACCCCTTTTTACAACATCATATCAAGAAATTCTAAGTAATAGAAAACACTTACATTTACATTAAAATAATTCTAAAATAGCCCTATTTAATGCGCTTTAATAAATTTTCTGCTTTATCCAAATAAAGTGATGCTACATGCATAAAGTCAACACCCAAATCAACACTCAAACCAATAAATTCTTTATAAAGAGCAACATTATGCCATTGCAACGTTTGGAACATACGATAAAAATACAATTTATTCAATTCTTCTTGTGAAGCTTCATGCCCTAAATATACTGGCAACAAAGCAATCGCATGATCGAAATTGCTATTTCCGAAACAAGCAATATCATAAAAAGGATCATTGTTTCCCGTAAATTCCCAATCCATAAGATGCATATCTCCATTTGAGACAACAAAATTAGAAACCTGAGAATCACCATGGCAAAGTACCATTTCATCTTCATTCAAATACGTTTTTGCATGCATTAAAAACGCATCTTTTAACTCTTTATATCGCTTTGTATGTTTGTAATTATATTCATCAAGATAATGTTCATACTTCGACAATCTACCAAGCATATCATAATTGTATTTTGATACCACATTAGAATCATGAAGTCGATGTAAAATATTTGAAGCAGACTCCAAATAATCTAAAGGATCTAACTCATGTAGTGGGTTTCCTTCAATGTATTTTGCAATCTTTATTCCTGATTTTACATCTAAGTAAACTGTATCATTGCTTAAACCAAGTGGTTCAATCAAAGCAAGGTGGTATTTCTCAATATCACGATTGACAAACTTTTCAGCATTTTTCCCAGGAATTCTAAACGTATATTTTTGATTCTTAGCCTTGATGACATACGTATAATTGCTCATACCTCCCATCAAGCGAAACAACACTTCTATTTCGTCTTTTTTGACCCCCAACACATCCATTGTAACTTCAAAAATAATTTGTTCATTGGTCATTTTTCATTCCTCCTATATCTTTATTGTTTTTGCTCCTTCTTCTTGTGAAGCAACCAAAACAACATAATCATCTATATTCTTATCATATTCTTTAAAGACATCACGGTAAGTCTCTAACGCCAACTCAGCAGTATTACACTCCTCTGATGGATGCGCAAGAATGATATATTTCGTATTGATACCAACCAAAGATACCATATTATAAGCACTATCTGTATTTGACATATGTCCTTTTACTGAATCAATTCTTTGTTTCAAATAAAATGGTCGAGCACTCGTAAAAAGCAAAGTCACATCATAATTCGCCTCAAATACATATGCATTTGCCCCACGTAAAATATCAAAATCACGATCAGGTAAATAACCTATGTCCGTACAATAGACAAATTTCTTTCCTTTATTATATAAGACATATCCTACTGCATCACTCGAATCATGAGAAACAGAAAATGGCATAATTTCAAGTCCACCTATCATAAATTTTTCATTTGGTTTAATCAAATGAAATTGACTTAATTTGATTGAATCTTGCAACTTATCTGGTGTCGAATTCATGGTATGTTCAGTTAAAAAAACTTGTGATTTTTCTTTTCTTAATAAAACATCCAATCCCTTAATATGATCACCATGTTCATGGGTAATTAAAACTGCATCAATTTTCGTAATATTTATTTGATGAAACATTAATCTTTTTTGCAACTGTAAATAAGAAATACCTGCATCAATTAACAAAGTTAAACCCTCAGTTTGCACCAAGGTCGCATTCCCTTTAGAACCACTCGCAAGTACGGTTATCTCCATGTTATCACTCCAATACATTGATATTATACAACAATGTTCAAAAAAAACAACACCTAAGTGCAACTTAACGACACTCTATTGTAACATAGAAAAATGCGCATTGTTTCATATTTTTTTGTTGTTTTTATTCCTATAAAATGATATTATATATATTGCGTAAATATTTAAGGAGTGATTTATATGACAAAAGCGTTAATTATCAAAGCAAGCATTGTCTTAGGAGCATTTTTGGTCATCATTGGTATTTCTTATGGTGTCAGTTTGATTGTAGACAATGAGACAGATCCAACTCTCGAAAATCCGGAAGATATATATGTTACAGTAGGTGATTTAGATATTACCAATCAAGAACTTTATGATATCATGAAGCAAGTTGATGGGTATAGTTTCCTGCTAGACTATGTAGATAGAATTATTGTCGAAGAGTATTTAGGTGATATTACCGACGAAGAAGTCGAGGAACAAAAACTATTCGAAATTTATAATACAAGAGATGAAGATACAATTGCAGAAATCAGAGAAGATGAAGAATTGAATCAAGATTATCTTGATTTATTCGAACAACGTTTGATTACACGCGGATACAACATCAATAATGATGGTGATGTTCGTGCATATGTAGAATTAAAAATCGCAAAACGTCTTTATGCAGAAAACTATGTTTTGAATGAAGATGAAGAAGGTAAATTTGGATTCGATGATGCAGCAATGGAACAACATTACACTGAAACAACCTTTGGTGATGTATGTGCAATGCAAATTCGTTTCAGTAGTACTACTGAAGCCAATAATGTCTTCAACGAATTTAACTTAGTACCAAACCATGAAGGTGGATGGGGACTATACACAGGTGAAACACCACTTGTTGATGTACCAAAAGAAGATTTAGATGATACAAATACTACACTCTTAACAGATGAAGAAGTGTTTGAATACTACGTCACTTTATACAATTATATGAACCCATCTAATGAAATCAGCCCAACAACAACGATGGAAAACTACTGTGAAAACTATAGTGATCAAGCAACACTTGTTTATGATGATTTCAGCACGCTAAGTCAAACAACAAATGCGATGTCAAAATACGTATTTGAAACGTTAGATCTTACAGATGAAGAAAGTAAAACCTATTCATTACAAACACAAAGTTTTGGTGATTTCAAAGTATTAGTTTACAAATTATCACAAGAAGAAGTCACAAGATTTATTGATTTATCTACAGAAGAATTTGATGCATTTAAAGAAGAATTCATTGATGAAAAACTAACAACAACTGTCATCAACAATGTCATTAAAGCAATTCGCGATGCAGAAGAATTTGAAATCTTTGAATCGAAACTAAAATTAACACACTTCTACCAAACTGGAATCGAGTTTGATAATAAAGGTTCAGAAGAATTCATTGCGAAAATTGGCGATACAAATATTACTCCAGAAGATTTGTTTGATTATATGGAAAATCGTGTAGGACCATATTATGCGATGGAACTTATAAAAGCACAAACACTTGTTCAAGGTGAACTATTTGAAAATTTATACGGTGAAAACCGTGATATGTTAGAAAATTCTTCAGACTTAATGAAAGAACATCGTGATGAATTACGTGAAATGAAAACTGCTTTCTCACAAAACTTGTATGCTAATTATGGATTTAGTGCTCAAAATTACACATGGCAAGAGTTCTTATATGTCGCATTCTCAGCTACTTCAGAAGCGAATATGATTGAACAATTATTTGTCCTTGGTAATTTAAGTCCTTATTACATTTATCCAACCATTGAGATTGATCGTGCATTAGACTATATGCAAGAACAATACGATGAGTACTACGATGTATTCGCAACACATATCTTAGTCTACTTAGACAACGATTGGGATTATGTACCTGATGATTTTGATGATTATGTAGCTGAGCTCTCAGAAACTGAACTCTCAGAATTTAATATTTTAAAAGCAAGCTTTGAAGATTTAATCAACGAAAAACTTGCTGAAGATATGACATTTGAAGAAATTGTAAAAGAATACGAAGATTCATTAGTTGGTGATACCGAAAGTGAATACCAACCGTATAAAGCTTATGGATTCATTATTCAAACTGAAGAAATCAGTATGGGTGAAAACAAAAGTATTAACCATAATAATGATGAAACGTTAGATGAAGCATTTAGTGGTCGTTTAAAAGAACTATATGACCAATTTGTTTTACCTGTAAACAATGAAACAAATGAATTCTTTGATGATCAAGTTACACAGTCATCATTCGGTCTTCATTTCATTGCTGTGACAAGAGGAACCAATTTCGAACAACCATCAGCGAATTTTACTGCTGAAGACAACACTGAAGATAAATACGATGCATCATTATATAATGAAAATGACCTTCCAAGTATGGTACAACTAGAAAACTACTTACAAATCCGTTATGCCGCAGATATCAAAGAAACATCAGAAGCTTTGTTGTTACCAACCAATGTTTATACTGCAGCTGACACATACTTTGGTCCTATCTATGATGCTTATATGTCTCAAACAGGTTTATCAATTCGTACTTTGAACGATATGATTGACTTGAATGCAAACTTCACAGATGGTCACACTGATAAAATGACTGTTTTAGAAAACTTACTTGAAGTTTTATACCTTATCAATTTCCCTGAATCTTTTGATTCACCTGTAACAGACTAAATTAAAAAGTTCTCGAAAGAGAACTTTTTTTTAGAATAAAAGCCCATATCAACTTTGTAGTTGATATGGGCTTTTTGCTTTACTTATTAAATTTTGGTTTATAAAATCGTTCACGATCAACAACAGGAATACTTGGTGTAAATTCTCCCTCAGAGATTTGAGAAAGAGCCTCTTCTAATACTGTTACTTTTGAATCAATATTGTCAATAAAATGTAAAATCAATGCCTCAGGTAACATTGGTTTTTTTGGTGATCCAAAATTCCCGTAATAGTGATGTGATAACACAATATGTTCCAACATCAACTCTTCTTCTGTATCCAAATATCCAAGTTTCGCCGCTGTTAACGCAATCTCTTTTACACCCATATTAATATGACCAATCATTTTACCTTCTTTGGTATATTCAGGTCCTGCATAATTGCTTAACTCTTTTACTTTACAAACATCATGCAATATCACACCCGCAATCAATAAGTCTTGATTTAAGAATGGATAGACATTTAAGAATCCATCAAGCAATTTTAACATTGTTGAAGTATGATAACTTAACCCTCCAATGTAAGCATGATGAAATTTTGTTGCCGCTGGATATAGATAAAAATCTTGTTCATTCTTTTGGAATATATCCATAACAATCTCACGAATAATCTTATTCTCTAATTTTGCCAAATACGCATCAATAATTGTCTTAATTTCCTCAGAAGAAACAGGCGCATACTCATAAAAATACGTCATCAATTCTTGTCGCTCTTTTAGCGACAATTCTACATCATCTAACTTCGTAAATTCATGAACCAAATATTGGTCACGTTCCTTAAAGACAATTGGCTCTAAGATAAACATGTATACTTGATTCATCTCTAATACTTCATCTTCATTGATTCTTAATGTATGTCTAACATTATCTTTATCAAGTACACTCATCGTATTTGTTTCATAAGTTGTTTCGTTGATTGAGTCAACTTTTGCATATAGTTTAAATGTTTCCATGTTCCTCACCTATTTTCTTTTTAATATATATGTCGTGATGTCTTTTAGTTCAATCGATTCTACGAGCTTGCGACATCTTTTCTCGCCATTAAAGATCAAAGAATATTTCCCATCTAAATCAATTTGTTCTTTCGTTTTATCATGTTTGAAATACACAAGTAAAGAATGATTTTCATCTTCTAACTTATAAGTAATGGTTCCCAAATCATTGATTTCGACATGGATATGATCTTTGATTTTTGATGGAATTTGTAAGCGGAACAAGTCATACTTTTTACGTAAACGAATCAATTCTTTGACATACTCAATATCATGCTTATGTTCATCGACCAATGACCAATCAATTTTATTGATTTCATCACTAGATTTATATGAATTCTCGACGCCTTTCTTGGTACGATAAAATTCTTGACCAGCATGAATAAACGGCACACCTTGAGATAATAAAACCATTGAGGTCGCCAATCTTTGTCGTTTTTTAATTTCTTCAATCGTCGCATTATTAAGCGCAATTTGTGCTTTATCAAAAAACGTATTGTTGTCATGACACTCAACATAATTGATTGATTGTGAAGGATAACGGAATAAAAATTTATTCAGTGTGCTTCCTTTAACGATATTCTTAATATCATCTAATTTTGCTTTACTACCAAGCGCATATCCTTTTTGTTTGATATCAAACGCCGCCCCCTTAACGAGTTCTCTTGTTTTATCATTAAAATGTCCGATATTAAAGAGTAAATGTTTGTTATACATATGCGCAGTTTTCTCATCTCCAAGAACCGTTGGCATACGCCAACCTTCTCCATAAACAATGATGTCTGATTTATAACGATCCAATTTTTGACGTAATGTATTCATCGTTTTGATATCAATTAGTCCCATTAAATCAAAACGAAATCCATCAATCTTATATTCTTTTGCCCAGTGCAGTACAGAATCAACAACAAACTTACGAATCATTTTACGTTCTGTTGCTAAGTCGTTTCCACATCCTGATGCGTTCGTTAAATGTCCTTGTGAATCATGTCGGTACGCGTAACCTGGGATGATTTTTTCAAACGGAAAAGTTCTAATATCATACACATGATTATACACAACATCCATCACCACACGTAACCCTTGTTTATGGATTCGATCAATCATCTCACGAAGTTCATTTATACGAGCATATGGGTCATTAGGATCACTTGAAAACCAACCCTCAGGAACGTTATATTGTTCTGGATTGTATCCCCAGTTATAATATTTGTTTTTATGTAATTCATCTACACCACCAAAATCAAAAATAGGCAATAGTTGAATATGAGAAACACCCAAATCCTTTACATAATCAATACCCGCTTTGTTTCCCTTTTTCGTTGTTAATTCTTCTTCTACAAAACCTAAATATTCGCCTCTTTTTTCAGCATTAATCGATTCATCAATGGTGAAATCTCGAATATGCGCCTCGTAAATAATCGCATCATTCACATCACCACTAAATTTCGGACGTTGGTGTAAATTACGATAAAATTTCGAATGATCGACAACATAACTATATTCCCCATTCGCTGAGGAAGATATTGCATAAGGATCCGTGACATAATGTTCTTTACCATTCACATAAGAGATATAACGATATTTCGCTCCCTCATAGTCTCCACGCAAACGCAAATACCAAACACCTTGATTATCATAATCCATATCAACCA